>CAXTFS010000376.1:0-3434 GCA_964243395.1 uncultured Acidobacteriaceae bacterium
GAAAGACGCGCGTCAGGACACGCCCGAGGGTGGCGATCTGTACTCAGTGGGTACACGGGCGACGGTCCACAAGGTCGTCAAGATGCCGAACCAGAGCCTGTTTGTCTTCACCGAAGGCACGGAGCGCGTGCGGCTGGGCGCATTCACGCAGACGCAGCCCTACCTGACCGCGGAAGCTGAGCCCATGGCTGATTTTTCGCCGGAGAAGTCGCCGGAGCTCGAGGCGCTGCAACGCAATGTGCTGGGTCAATTCCAGGAGGTGGTCACCTCTTCCTCGACGCTTTCTGACGATCTGCAGACGATCGCGCTGAACATCGACGAGCCCGCACGGTTGTCGGACTTTATCGCGTCAAATCTGCCGTTTCTGACCACGGCGGAGAAGCAGGAGCTGCTCGAGATCACGGATCTAAAAGAGCGGTTGCTGAAGCTGAACAGTCAGCTCGCGAAGGAGCTTGAGGTCCAGCAGCTGCGCAACAAGATCCAGACCGAGGTGCAGGACTCTGTTCAGCAGTCGCAGCGTGACTACTACCTGCGCGAGCAGATGAAGGCGATCCAGAAAGAGCTGGGCGATCAGGACGACACCCAGAAAGACATTGGGGAGCTGCGCGAGAAGATCGAAAACGCCGGCATGTCCGAAGAGGTAAAGAAGGATGCGCTGAAGGAGCTGGGGCGGCTGAGCCGCATGAATCCAGCGGCGGCGGACTACTCGCTCACACGCAACTACGTTGAGTGGTTGGCGGTGCTGCCGTGGGCCAAGGGATCCTCCGAGGCTGTGGACATTAACAAGGCCAAAGAGGTGCTGGACGCGGACCACTACGGTCTGCGGAAGGTGAAGGACCGCATCCTGGATTACCTGAGTGTTCGACGGTTGAAGCCAGACATGAAGGGGCCGATCCTGTGCTTTGTAGGGCCTCCAGGCGTGGGCAAGACGTCGCTTGGGCGGTCGATTGCAAAGGCCTTGGGGCGCAAGTTCTCGCGCATCTCGCTGGGCGGCATGCATGACGAGGCGGAGATCCGCGGGCATCGCCGGACGTACATCGGGGCGCTGCCGGGGCAGATCATCCAGCACCTGAAGCGGGTCGAGGTAAACGACCCAGTCTTTATGCTGGATGAGATTGACAAGCTGGGCCGCGACTTCCGTGGTGACCCTGCGGCCGCGCTGCTCGAGACGCTGGACCCGGAGCAGAACAACACGTTCCGCGACAACTATCTGGACCAACCCTTCGACTTGAGCAAGGTGCTTTTTATCTGCACAGCCAACCAGCTGGACACGATTCCCGCACCGTTGCTCGACCGCATGGAGATCATTGAACTCACCGGGTATACCGAGGAGGAAAAGGTCGCGATTGCGGAGCGCTACCTGATCCCGCGCCAGATCAAGGAGAACGGGCTTGAGGCAGACGTGCTCCAGTTCCCGACCGAGTCCGTCGGCTTGATTGCGCGGCACTACACACGCGAGGCGGGTGTGCGCAAACTCGAGCAGCTGATCGGCACGGTGGCGCGCAAGACAGCGCGTCGCGTGGCGGAGGGCAGTCTGCATCCGGAGAACGGCGAGAAACTCGTCGTGACGCCGGAGGTGGTGCACGAGTTCCTGGGCGGCATCAAGGTTCGTGTGGACACGGAGATCGCCGAGCGTACAAAGCGTGCCGGTGTCGCTGTGGGACTTGCCTGGACGCCGGTGGGCGGCGATGTGTTGTTCATCGAGGCCAACCGCATGAAGGGCAAGGGTGGGTTCTCGATCACGGGCCAGATCGGCGACGTGATGAAGGAGTCCATGCAGGCGGCGCTAACCTGGGTGCGGTCGAACGCGATCTATCTCGGGCTGGATGAAGACGTGCTGAAGGACATCGATCTGCACATCCATGTGCCGGCCGGTGGTATTCCGAAGGACGGTCCAAGTGCGGGTGTGACGATGGCAACAGCGATCGTCAGCCTGTTGACGGATACGCCCGTGCGGCCGCTCCTGGCAATGACTGGTGAGATCACGTTGAGTGGTAATGTGCTGCCGGTAGGCGGCATCAAGGAGAAGTTCCTTGCGGCCAAGCGCGCCGGCGTGCGGGATGTCATCTTGCCACTGGACGTGAAGGCGAACGTCGAAGAGGACCTTACGCCGGACCAGGTGGAAGGCGTGACGATTCACTATGCTTCACGGATCGAAGACGTGTTGAACGTGGCGCTGCCGAAGACGGCAACAGAAGCCGTGCAGGATGAAGAGGTACGGGAAGAGGTGCTCGCCGAGGTGGCGTAAGACACGCGAGCGAGCAGTACGGAGCCGGGGCGAAACTGCCCCGGCCTTTATTTTTGTCCGAAGCTTTGCACCGCCGTTGTTATGGACGAAGGATCGATTCCAGGAAAGCCGATACGGCGAGCAGCATGCGTGGAAGCGCGGCGGCCGTGAACCAGTGGCCTTCGCCCTGCAGAATTTCCATGCGATGGGAGACGCCCAGGTTGGTCAACTTCGCACTTAAGTCGTGCGCATAGGTGACGGGCACGATGTTATCCGTGGCCCCATGCAGGATCAGCGTAGGGGGAAAGCGCGGCGTGGCTTGCGTTGCGTACGGTTCGACCAGGCCTCCGGAGATCTCAATGATGGCACGCACACGCTCCGCATCTGTCGCTGGCACTGCGGATGCCCTGGCAGCAAAACCCAGCGAAAGGAAGGCTCCCAGCGAGATGCCCGCGAGCATCACGCGTTCGGGATCGATGCCGGGCTGCGCAGCCACAAAAGTCACCGCTGCATCGACGACCTCCAGCCACTGCGGGACGTGGATACCATCCGTAATGGTGGCGAGATCGGCACGCACGGTGCTGGTGCGTTCGAAGTAGTGCGGGGCATACACGGCGATGCCTGCCTGGCTTAGGAATGGGCCAAGATGATTGATCCAGAAGTCAACGTTGCCGCCGGCACCATGGAGCAGAACGATCGCGGCATGTTTGCGGTCCTCGGCATGCGGGGTGGACGTTGGCACGAGCGCTACCATGCGGATCGGGACACCGTTCACGACAAACTGCAGATAGTGGGGCACACACGATTGGATGCGACTCGATGTGACAGCCTCGGGACGGAGGTATGCTGGCGCTATGTTCACCGGCTCCAACGCCCAGGGATCACGCCCGCCGTTGCTCGTGATTGATACCTGTGCGGACGTCGCGTCCGTCGCTCTGTCCGATGGGCATGAGCGGCACGCAGAGATTACGCTCGCGGAGCGTACGGCCTCGGTCGGCCTGCTGGGTGCCATCGAGGATCTGCTGCGTGGCGAAGGTGTTTCACTGGGGGATCTCTGTGGGATCGGCGTTGTGAATGGGCCGGGTTCCTTCACGGGGGTGCGTGTCGGTCTGGCGACGGCCAAAGGCCTTTGCGAGGCTGCGGCGCTGCCGTTAGCTGCTGTTTCGCGGCTGGCGGTGCTGGTGGAAGTGGCCGCGCTCAGTGAGGG
>CAXTFS010000377.1:0-3390 GCA_964243395.1 uncultured Acidobacteriaceae bacterium
GGGTGCTTCAGACCTTTACTGGCCAAGGAGGCACAGGTCAGAGCAGACCTGCGCAGCGACGGACGGCCCGTCAAGCAACTACATCACTTCGGTGTGTTGGATGCGCGGGCCGCCGGAAGGACGCCGGGACACTGTGCGCGGTGTCTCAGACTAGCGACAACAACGAGCAGGGCAGGGGGAGCCGCCGGCGATGGACGGGATGATGGTGATCTCGGCGGCGTCGGAGACAGGGGTGTCTTCCTTCTCGGGGAGGTAGCGCATGTCTTCGTCGCCAACATAGACGTTGACGAAAGAACGCAGCTTGCCTTCAGGCGTGAACAGGTGCTGGCGCATGGCGGGAAACGCGGTGACCAGACCTTCGAGGCCCGCGGCGAGCGTCGTGCCGGGAACGGTGACCGTTTCCTGGCCCTCCGTGTACGTGCGCAGCGGTGTGGGGATTTGAATCTTCATGGTGTGTCTATTATGACGCGGCGGGGAGGCGACGGTTGCGGAAGTCTGTCCGCCGCTCGCACGCTGCGCGGAGCCCAGGTGCGGTTCTCGTCAGCTACCCAGCAACTTCGATGGGTTGTGACTGGAAGGCTTTGTTGTCTTCGCCGGTGCCGGTGAGCAGGAAGCTGTTGCTGACAGTGGCGTGGCCGGTTTGTTTGTCCCCGTCGACGGCGGTGATGAGGTAGGCGCAGCCGAACCAGTGGGCTTCGGCAAAGTCAGTGCTCGACCACATCGCGGGGTGGTCGGGGTGCGAGTGGTAGAAACCCACGATATCGAGGCCGGCCTTGCGACCTTCGCGTTGCGCAGCGATGAGCTCGCGCGGATCGATGTGGTAGCGGTTGTGGGCGGCGTCGATGCGGGTGTTGCCGGCACGCAGGAGTTGCGTGACGTCAATCGTGCCGGTGGCGGATTTGCCGAGCAGGATGCCGCAGCATTCATGTGGGTAGGTTTCCTCGCCGTGGGCGCGGAGCTGGTCGTAGAGCGCCTGTGGAAGTCGCAAGGTTGCCGTGCCCGTTGCGGTGCTCACGCGTTCTGGCCCGCATAGACGTCTGTATCGACGGCGTCGGCGGCGGCTTCTTCGGAGGTGGACTCGCTCCAGAAACGCTCCGAGAGGTACTTGTCGGCGGAGTCGCAGAGGATCGTGACGATCACGGCCTCACGGCCGGCGCGGGCTTCCTCCTGCGCTACGTCGAGCGAGGCGGCAACCGCGGCGGCGGCGGAGATGCCGACGAGCAGGCCGGTGGTCTTGGCGAGGCGCTTGCACATGGCGTAGGCGCGCTCGGTCGGCATCTCGATGTTGCGCTCGGCGAGGCCGGCGTCGAAGATCGGCGGCACGATGGCGGTGGGCATGTGCTTCAGGCCTTCAAGGCCGTTGAAGGGGGAGTCGGGCTGCATGGAATAGCAGTGCACGGCTGGGTTGAGCTCGCGCAGTCGGCGGGTGGTGCCCATAAAGGTGCCGCTGGTGCCCAGACCGGCAATGAAGTGCGTGACGCGGCCGGCGGTTTGCTCCCAGATCTCGTTCGCGGTGCCGTAGTAGTGGGCGCGCCAGTTGTTGTCGTTGCCGTACTGGTTGGCGTAGAAGTAGCGGTCGGGGTGCTCGGCAGCGAGCTTGCGCGCCATGCGGATGGCGCCGTCGGAGCCTTCACCGGGGTTGGTGTAGACGATCTCGGCACCATAGGCGGCGAGGATGTGTTTGCGCTCCGGGCTGACGTTGGACGGCATGCAAAGCGTGACGGGGAAGCCCTGCGCGGAGCCGAGCATGGCGTAGGCGATGCCGGTGTTGCCGCTGGTGGCGTCGAGCAGGGTCTTTTGATCTTTGCCGCCGGCGCTCCCCGGACCGAGCTGTCCCTTGCGCTGCGCATCGGCGACGATGGCCGAGGCGGCGCGGTCCTTGACGCTGCCGCCGGGGTTGGCCCATTCGGCTTTGCCGAGGATCTGGATGCCGGGGAGGTCTTCGGTGAGGCGGTCGAGGCGGATCAGGGGCGTGTTGCCGACCCGGTCGAGCAGCGCGGTTCCGAGTTTGCCGGCGGGGACTGCGGCCGAGGGCTTTCCGGGCATTGTGGATGCGGCGTCCGTCATGGGCGAAACCTACCTTCCGGGAACCGCAGCGTCTTCCGGTGCATTGAAGGCGTGTGCGGTGGTGTGCGACAGTTTAGTAGATGCGCGTCCAGCGTCCCGGTTCCGCCCATGTTGCGACGGAACCCCTCAGGCGTGGACGGCCCGGAGTTCCATGAGACAGAAGG
Organism: uncultured Acidobacteriaceae bacterium; assembly: GCA_964243395.1. Classification (GTDB taxonomy): domain Bacteria; phylum Acidobacteriota; class Terriglobia; order Terriglobales; family Acidobacteriaceae; genus Granulicella. The sequence goes on from CAXTFS010000377.1 coordinate 2,232, forward strand.
TGAATCAGGTACACGTGGTCACGTTTGACCAGGTGCTTTCCAAGCTGGGCAATGAGCGGTTCGATGTGTCGCCGGCGACCGGGAGTGCCAAGGGAATCGACGGCGCGCGGCGGGTCAGCAAGTACGGTTGCGCGGCGGAGATTGCGCCCAACACGCCAAACACGGGGCCGGTGCGGCTCCTGTCGAAGTCGGGGTGGGTGCTGGGCGGCGAGATTGCGCGGGTCCTTGACCGCGGCTACCAGAAATTTCTGCAGACCACGACATTGCAAATTCCAGTGACGGCGGACCATCTTCGTTGCATCCACAGGTTCGACGAAGAGCTGAAGGAAGCCGTCGGGGCGCTGTCGCTCTACAACGAGGCGATGGGCACGACGAGCGATGTGTATGTGTATGACCGGGTAAAGGGTCGGGAGCACGTCTAGCGATCAGGGTTTCGGTTGACTGTCTTTCTCGAGTTGTTTGACCCAGGCCGGGGCGCTCGCGGGCAGTGGGTCTTTGAAGCAGTCGTACCTGGCCCGTTCCTTGCCAGAACGGACGTCGAGCAGCACACACTCCAGGCTGAAGTGCAGGGGACCGGTCTGGTAGGCGACCTGCTTGCCATCTGCCAGAAACATCCATTGCCAGACGAAGGGGTCGCCCTTAATGCTGCGCAGAGTGTGACCGTCTCGAGAGATGACCAGGGTGAACGGCATGGGACCCTGACTCTCGTCTCCCGGCGCCGTTTCACTGAGCGTCCAACCGGATAGCCCGTGCGAGCCCTGACGGTGCCGCGATTCGATGGGTTTGACCTTGTCCTGCGCGTGTGGGAGCAGCAGAAGAACCGTAGCCAACTCGATAACCGCGGCTAGGTCTAGACATCGCATGGCGCCTGGCGTCCGAAGGTGACAGCAGAGTACACCCTGGAGTTCGGGTGCACTTGGCTCAGCTGGCTCTCGGGTTTCAGCTGGCTTTCGGGTTTTCAGCGGCGCGTGTTGCGGCCCCGCTGCCATTCGCGATAAGCGTCGCTTTTGCCGAGGCCGCGCGCCCTGGCCACCCGTTTCAGGGCGTCCTTCTCGCTGAGCCCTTCGGTCTTCTTCAAGCCGGCGACTTCTTGGGCAAGCGACACCTCCTCCCTCGCTCCCCCTGTGACGCCGCTTGCGTGGGCTCGTCCCTCGAGCAG
>CAXTFS010000378.1:0-3369 GCA_964243395.1 uncultured Acidobacteriaceae bacterium
AGGGATCTTTGGGTCAACGTCGCGGGGGGGATTCACACGATCCGCGCCGCGGTCGGCCTTTTCAGCGACCGAAGAGGCACAATTCTCGTCACCGGGGGCGGCATAGCAACGAGTCCGAACGCGAACGCGGCAAGCCTGGGAGTCGGCAAGGCTGCGATGCGCAACGTCGTCGACGCGCTCGCCAAACCGCTCGCGGAACGCGGGATCCGCATCGCCCTTGCGACAGTCCGCACGAAAGTATTGCCCGATTCGCCCGAATCGGTAGGGGTCGCCGATACAATGTGGGAACTGGTGACCAATCCGGGCGCGCCGTGGGAGTTAGATTATCGGGCCATATAGCGTTGCTTAAGAGAAACATGTTTTCGTCGAGACGGCTGTCGAGTAGGCCTAGCGGCGCATCAGAATGCTATAAGCAATGCGGAAGCGCGACGGCTCGCGGGCACGATCACGAAAGCCACTCGCGCCGCCAAGCGCTCGGCGTACAGCCGGTCGCGGCGGAACATCGTGGCGAGTGGGCCGGCGTAGCAGAGCCGCAGGCAAGTGCGATAGTGGTGATCGTCACGGCAGGATCAGTCAGCATCGTCTTTGCCCGTTCGACCCGGCGTGCGATCTGCCAGCGATGGGGTGGCAGGCCTGTGTTCTGCCGAAATGCCGTGCAGAGATGGCGTGGCGAGAGACCTGCTACCCTCGCAAGGTCATGAAGGCTCACGTCTTCGCCAAGACGGTCCTGGATGTGCTCGGTGATCCGGCGTAGCTGAAACCCCCGCGAGTCCGCCGTGGACGGTCGATGGCGATGATTGCCCCGATGCTCGGAGCAGCAATGCGGCCACGCTGGTCTACGCCGTGTCGGCGACCAAGGCACTTTCCAGCGATCCGGCGAGCGTCTCCTGCCAGAGGCGCAACACCAGCGCGGCGATTATCGGGTCCGAGAAGAAAGACGTGTGCAGCCACCCAAAGCAGACTAATCACCGCAGCTAAGCGAAAGCTGCTAGTACGATCGCAATTTGTACGAGACCGCAAAGCACTTGCGTAATAAGCTGTTGCCGAACCAAACCAAGCGGGCGAGGTGTGCCCGCGGCAAACTCTGGGCCCGTCCAGGCGGTCCTCGGAAACAACGGCGCGAGAGCCGTTGCCACGAAGTAGTTGCCTGCGATTGCCGCCGCCACCAAGAAGACGGGAAGGGTGAGCGATGGCGTGCCAAACAGGATCACCAGGGACAAGGTGCCGCTCACGAGACCCATCAGCATGGTCTGCGCATTGTGGAATTTGGCGTGCGGTGGCCATTGCGGATAAACAGATGTTGTCGGGCGCTGGCCGGTACGATCGCGTCAGCAACCAAACCGCCAAAATTAAACACGGCAACGAATGCTACCAAGTAACGGGTGAAATCCATAGGACGCTCCTCTCCCTCCAGTAGGGAAAGGACGCGCAGGTTGCCCACGTCTGGGTTAGAACGTGTAAGCTGCACGAACGCAAAAGCGTCACCCGGACTACCGACCGGGCAGTGACTTTCGCACGTCCACGCAAACTTAAATCGCGTACCCGAGTTCGTATCAATCAGCCTGTAGCGTCAGACAGGGAGCGCCGGTTACGCACTATGCGCTGGGTGGGGGTCCGCTTTAAAGCAGGCGCCTGCTTTCCGTTTATGACCGACATGGGTGGGAGCGGCAGCCTGGCTCAGCTGAAGTGCAGTTTCGGCTCCATTGCTACCGGACCCCAGGCAAGGAACGCTCGATCCGGCGATAGCACACAGGAAAACCCTCACCTGCGCCACTCCGTAATCGCGCGAAAACCATTACCGCCTTGAGCGGCGCGCGAGTTCCGCCGCGATTAGAAGATCCATGTCGGTCTCCTGGTCGCGGGTAATCCATGGCTCGCCCTTTCGCGCGTAGCGGATTGCTCGCTCGACGCCGGTTGTCTCCTCGCACAAAATGTGCGCCTGCAGCCCGAGCCGGACCGCCTGCTCCATCGCGTCAAGCGCGCGCTCCTTCAGAGCGTCTGGAGCATGAACGCTTTCCGCGCTGCGCTGCGCTGCGCTGCTCTAGCGGCCGTTGTGGCGACGACCGCCTTACGCGATGCGTCGACGGCACGCTGCAATAGCGGCTCAAGCAACTCGTCCAAGAACTGGCTGGGAGCACGGCCGTCGGCTTCGAGGTGCGCGGCAATGTGCTCGGCCGTCGCTTGGTCCGTGCGGTCGCGCAGGCCATGAGGCGGCAGCTCAAAACCAAGTCCTTCCACGTGCATGAACAGGATGCGTGCGTCGGGCCGCAGCTGGAAGAGTAGCCGCATCAACGGCTTCTCGCGCATCCCGACCGGGAAGGGAATGACGTTGTCGGTCCCCGGCAATATTTCGATCAGCATAGTCAAACCTCCGGCGCAGTCGAACGGCCCTGCACGAGTGAAATATAGCCGATTCGACGTGCCCCGGCGAATGAGTGGCACCGACTTGACAATCGCCGGAGTGCCCCGGCAACGCCGATTCGGCAGGGCAGGGGACTTGACTTATCGCCTGACGGCGTCCCCGGGAGACGCTCGATTCGAGCGCCCGCATTCGGGTCAGGCGCCGGCGATACGTGACCAGCGAATGTGGCGCGGCCGGACAATGGCGGGCGGTGTGGTCAAGTCTACCTTCCGCATGAACGCTCTATTTTGCGTAGCCTACTGCACGGCCCCGGCTCGGCAACCATCCGGTTCTCCGCTGCGCTGCGACCTCCGTTCCGGGGGTGCCTGTCGCCACGGCCGCGCAGTTCTCCGTCTCCGCAATCGCGTCATTGCAGAAGGAGACCCTATGAACACCGCCATTTCAGCCATCACCCGAACCAGCCGCAGCATCCGCCGCACCGTTCATCGCGTCGCCCGCCGCCTGACCCGCAAGGCCAGCATCGATCTCGGCATCACCGTCTCGGTGCCGCCCTTCCTAAAGTTCGTCCTCTCCTACAAGGCCGACATCGGCCAGGCCGCCAACGATAACCGCCACCGGCGCAAGCCAGGTCAGACCGCCTGACGGCGGCAACCCGCGCTGGCTTCGGGCCGGCGCGGGACTCTGTTCAGCGCGACAGCACCACGTCGGCCGACGCCTCGCTCGTAATGTCCTGAGGTGATGCCGTTGCCTCCGGCGCCGGGCCTGCCTTCATCCGCATGGCCATCATCGGGCGGATCGGCATGGGCTCCGGCAGATCCACCCGCACGTCCTGCAGGTGATCGACCTTCAGCCCAAGAGCCTGCGCCGCCTTGTCGGCGCGCACCCGCAGCGCCTGCAGCGCTTTGACCATCGCCCCGTCACGGGCTTCACGGCCCAGCTCCGGTGACAGCCGCCAATCCAGCGAGGCGACTGCGAGCCCCTCGTCCTGCAGCTTGCCAACAAGGGAC
>CAXTFS010000379.1:0-3361 GCA_964243395.1 uncultured Acidobacteriaceae bacterium
CAGAACATAGCGATGCCAGCCGATGGTCTCCGGACGGGCAGCAAACTGGGCCAGAATCAGGGTTCGCACATGCGGCTCCCAGTGCTCCGGTGGCCATTCGGAGGTCAGCCGGGCACGAAGGAACTTGCGCAGCTGAGGAAGACCTTCCTCTTCGGCTGCAAGCGAGCGCGGCGTTAGCGCGACCAGCCGTAACCGCCGTGTCTTGATGGGTTCCGCCTCGGAGTCGCCCCGGCGCAGTAGCCGCATCACTCGCCGTCACCCGAGGCCTCTGCCTGTGCGGCCAGACTGCGCGCGAGCTGCTGCTTGGCTGCAATGTCCTCCAGCTGCCGACGCCAGTCCAGTTCTTCGATAAAGCCTGGAAGGCCACGCCAGTCCTCCTTCACCTTGATGAAGAGCTCAAGGAAGACGCGCGTGCCCAGGACAGACTCGATGTCCTTGCGGGCGGCAGTGCCGATGCGCTTGAGCATGGAGCCGCCACTGCCGATAAGAATCGCTTTCTGGCCGGAGCGCTCGCAGAAGATGGCGGCGGCAATCTTGGTTACGGGCAGTTTGCCGTCCTTGGTCTTCTTGCGAGAGACAGGCTCCTCGAAGCGTTCGACCACAACAGCGGTCGCGTACGGAACTTCTTCTCCTGTGAGCAGCAGAATCTTCTCGCGAATCAGCTCCGCGACGAGAAAGCGCTCAGGCTGATCCGTGAGTTGATCCTTGGGAAAGAAGCGCTGGCCCTCCGGCAGATGGGAGACGACTTTATCCAGCAGCAATTGAAGATTCTCGCCCTTGCGCGCTGAGATCGGAAGTACATCCGCAAAGCTGTGCAGCGAGGTCCAGTGCGCGATCAGCGGCAGCAGTGTGCTTTTGGGCAAGGCATCGATCTTGTTCAGCACCAGCAGCACCGGGCACTCGAGCCGCTTCACAAGCTGCAGCGCGAAGTCATCTTCAGCCTTCGATAATGCTCGCTTGTGCTGCCCCAGGGTGCGCACGGGTCGCTCGCCTTCGTGCGCCTTGCTGGCAGGCCTTTCCCCTTCGGGGCTTGGCAGCCTGTGCGTAACATCCACGATAAACAACACGGCATCGCGGCCTTCCAGGGCATCCTGCACCTCCTGCAGCATGCGACGGTCAAGGTGCGTTTCACCCTTGTGCACACCCGGCGTGTCGACCAGAACAACCTGGGCCGCGGGCCGGCCCGGGTCGCCCTTGGTCTTCTTCCGCACGGGCAGCTCCAGCACGCCCTGGATGCGTGTACGCGTGGTCTGCGGCTTGTGCGTGACAATGGCGAGCTTCTGCCCAAGCAAGGCGTTCAGCAGTGTCGACTTGCCCGCATTGGGGCGGCCGACGATCGAGACGAAACCGGAGCGCAATGCCATCCCACCATCATCGCACCGCGTCCCCAACGATGAGCAGATTTGTGGGCCGGCTACTCCGGCTCGGAACTGCCTAGGGCGGACCGCAACCCAACGCGAACGCGCTCTACCAGGCGGTCGGTAGAGGCCAGCACCTCCAGCCGCAGAGGACCGTCCTCGACCACTTCGCCCGGCAGCGGGATGTGTCCGGCGATCTCGCTGACCAGGCCACCGACGGTAGCCGCTTCATAGCCCGTCAAGAGCTGCGGCAGAGACTGGCCCAACCCGTCCTCGTCAGCGTCGGATGCATCGCCCGTCTCGTTATCTCCTGAGCTGAACAACTCCCGTAAGCGGCTTACCTCGAAGCTTCCCGAGATCAGAAAGCTGCCATCGCCTTCAGCGATGGGCTCGTCCTTGGCTTCGGCACCATCGTGCTCGTCCTGAATGTTGCCGACGATCGTTTCCAGCAGATCCTCGATGGTAACCAGACCGGCAACGCCGCCGTATTCGTCGATAACAATGCTCATGTGCTGCTTGCCCCGCTGCATCTCGCGGAGCAGTTCGTTGAGCTTCTTCGTCTCCGGGATGAAGTGCACCTCGCGGGCGATGCTGGCCACGGTCCGTTGCGCCGCATCGGTGTCCTGCACGCCGAGCAGGTCGCGGGCAAAGGCCACGCCGAGGATGTCGTCGAGCGATTCGCCAAAAACAGGGATGCGCGACAGGTTGTGCTCATTCACGCCGCGGGTAAAGTCTTCCAGGCTCATGGTCTCCGGCACGGCGTAGATGACCGGTCGCGGTGTCATCACCTCACGTACCACCTTGTCCCCAAACTCCACCACGGAGCGCACCAGCTCGCGGTCGCTCTCCTCAAGGATGCCCTCCTGTTCGCCGGCTTCCAGCAGCGCATCCACGGCCTCACTGGGCGGACGCTCCTCATCCGGGGCTTCCGGCTCGGCAAGATTGGCGATCGACAGCACGAGCGAGATGAGCAGCGTGATCGGCAGCACCAGCCAGAACAGCACCTGCAGCGGTGCCGCCACATGCCGCAACCAGCGACCGGAGGTACGCGTAAAGACCAGTTGCGGCAGCAGTCGATCAAAGACGAGCACGGCCAGCACCAGCTCGAGGGCTGCCTCACCCGCTGGAATGGCAAAGTGCGCAGCGTGCCAAGGCACATGGCTGCCGAGCAGCAGCGCCAGCGCGCCCAGGGCAATCTGCGCAAGCACCGAAACAGACATTGCCGCTGACTCTCGGCTGAGGCGCAGGCGAGGCTCGACATAGCGCTCCCACGCCATGACGGCTTCCCCGGATTCGCGCGGCAGAAAGCGGTCCAGCTCCGCGTAGATCCGTTCAACAAATGCTGTCAGCGTCATCAGCGCGAGCGTGACGACAATAGCGATGGCGTACAGGCTGTTCATCGTGCGCTCACCGTGCGCCGTGGCACGCGCCGAGGCTCACCAGCACGCGCGATCAGACCCGAGCGCAGACGCAGGCGACGACGCAGGGAGGCTTCACGCTGCGCCATCTCACCACGGTCGGTCTCGTGGTCCATGCCGTGGAGGTGCAGCACGCCATGCAGCAGCAGGATCCGAACCTCCTCGCGCAACGTGTGCCCATGTTCGGCAGCCTGGCGGCCTGCTGTTTCGAGCGAGATCGCGAGGTCCCCAGCGTAGGTGGCAGCAATTTCGGCCGGCGCCGGAAAGCTCAGGACATCGGTCGGCTTGTTTTTGCCGCGGAACTCGCGATTCAGCCTTCGCAGCGTCCGGTCGTCGGTCAGCAAGACTTCCACGTCGCCAACCAGCGCAGCCGCCGTTCGTGCGGCGCTCAGGAAGCGCGTAAGCCCCGCCTGGGAGAGCCCGAGCCACTCCCAGGGGTTACAGTCCGCAGGCAAATCTCGTGGAGGTTCCAGAGAGATCATGCGAGATCAGATGCGGGCGAACCGCATCGGTGCCGGCGGGGGTAGCCTGCGGACGTCATTGCGGTTTGCGGGCCGGCTGCCGACCCTCCGGCCGTTCGCCACC
>CAXTFS010000380.1:0-3356 GCA_964243395.1 uncultured Acidobacteriaceae bacterium
GGGCTGTTCGGGCTGGGACTGGAGCCGACGGGGTCGAAGGACCCGTTTGCGCTCCGTCGGGCGGCCAATGGCATTGTGACGATCCTGGCGGAACTGGAGCTGCCGCTGACGGTGGACACGATCATCGAGCACGCCGCGGAGACTGAAGCGACGGCTGGGCGAATGCGGAACTTCCTCATTGAGCGGCTATCCTTTTACCTCCGCGATGTGCGCGGATTCGGCTATGACGTCGTAACGGCTGTGCTGATGGCGGGTTCCTCTGATGTGCGCGACACCCTGGCCCGCTCTGAGGCGGTGAGCACCATGCGCGGCAGTGCAGACTTCCTGGCGGTGAGCGCGGCGTTCAAGCGGATGAAGAACATCCTGGAGCAGGCCGAGGCACGGGGGGATTCGTTTGCCGCGCCCGAGGCTGCCGACCCACGGGCCGCGGTGCCGGAGCAGTATGCGCTCGAACTGACGGCGCGCGAGGTGGGCCTGCGGGTGGAGCGGGCCGTGGCGGAGCGAAACTATGTCGAGGTCCTGGAGGCCATGGCTACGTTGCGCCCTGAGATTGATGCCTTCTTCGACAAGGTGATGGTCATGGATCCCGATCCACAGCTTCGTGCGGAGCGGCTGCACCTCCTGGCCGGGATTGTGCGCACTTTTGCGGGAATCGCGGACTTCTCAGAAATTGTGAGCGGCGGCTGATGCGTCTTCCCGCGCAGGACAGCATCTAGTCTCCGTGCGCGAAACACGCGCCGAGGAGACCCTATGCCGCACTTGCTCGACCCCCTTAAGCTTGGAAGCCTGCGCCTGCCGAACCGCGTCATCATGGCGCCGCTGACGCGCCTACGCGGCACGCCGGACCACGTCCCAACCGCCGTGATGATCGATTACTACACGCAGAGGGCGTCGGCAGGGCTGATCATCTCCGAGGGCACACCGGTCAGCCGCCAAGGCGTCGGCTACGCGCAGGTACCGGGCATCTGGAGCGAAGAGCAGGTCGAGCAGTGGCGTCCGGTGACGGAGGCAGTACACGGGGCCGGCGGACGTATTTTTGCGCAGATCTGGCATGTGGGCCGCATCACCGACCCGTTCTTTCTGCAGGGCGAGACGCCGGTTGGACCCAGTGCGCTAAGAGCGCCCGGGCATGTAAGCCTGATCCGGCCGGAGAAGCCATTTGAGACACCACGGGCGCTGGATGCAGCGGAGATCCCGGGCATCATCGCCGACTACAAGCGTGGAGCGGAGCAGGCCAAGGCTGCCGGCTTCGATGGCGTGGAGTTGCACGGCGCCAATGGCTATCTGCTGGACCAGTTTCTGCAGGATGGGACCAATCACCGGACGGACGCCTATGGCGGCACGGTGGAGAAGCGCGCGCGGTTGATGCTGGAGGTCACCGATGCCGTGAGCGAGGTGTGGGGACCGGATCGTGTCGGGATGCACCTGGCACCGCGTGGCGACGCGCACGGCATCAGCGATTCGAACCCGGCGGAGACGTTCGGCTATGTGGCGCGGGAGCTGGGAAAACGGAAGATCGCGTTCCTGATGGCGCGTGAGTACGAGGGTCCAGACTGGCTGGGACCGCGGCTGAAGGAGCAGTTCGGCGGCGTGTACATGGCCAATGAGAAGTTCACGCGTGCGAGCGCGGACGCGGCGATCGCGCGCGGCGACTGCGATGCGGTGGCGTTTGGCAAGCTGTTCATCGCCAACCCGGATCTGCCGCAGCGCTTTGCCGAAGAGGCAGAATTGAATGCGCCCGATCCGTCGACCTTCTACACGCACGAGCCGCAGGGCTATGTGGACTACCCGGCGCTGCAGACTGCAGGCGTCTAGCGCTTCGGGGTCGGAGCGCTAGGCGGAGCGCACCAGGGAGGACTTGGCTTGCGAGCGGGTCCTCCTTGGGTTCAGGACTTAATTGAGGCGTTGCAAGCGGGCTATGAGTTTTTCTGCGAGCGGCTCGCCGCTTTCAGTCCAGAGCAGGCGGCTGGAGATGCCGCAATGCTTTTCGATCAGAAGCGTAAAGGCCAGCAGCTTTTCGACATTCCCCTGAATGCGCAGCGTGGCGTTGCGATCGAGAGCATCGTCGCCGACCACTTCATCACCCAGAGTGAACGGTGTGTCGAGGCCGAAGTCAACGCGTATGTGGCCGTTGCTCTCATAGGCGCCGTGATCGAAGAGCGGGCCAAAGCCGGTGATGCGGACGCGGGTGGGTTCGATCCGCCACCCCAGGTCAAGCGCGGCGCTGGGTGCGTCGTCGTCCTCCTCGTCTTCGAAGGCGTCGTCTGCAAGATCGGGATCGGTGGCGAGACTGCCCTCGGGCATCCACAGTCCCCAGCGCATTTCGAACTCGTAGGCGGTGTCCTCGTTGAGCTGCTCGGTGGCCTCGGCGACGGCGTCTTCGACTCGCGAGCCCTCCGTGTCGGCGGAAGTTTCAGCGCGTGGGTCGTGAACGTAGATGCGCTGGTAGACCGGTGACTCGGTCCAGTCCAGCGGAAAGGCGCTGGCGGCAAACACGCGCTTGTAGTCGGCGGGAGCCTTGCCCGCTGTCGCAACGGTGCCGAACTGACGAAGAACGGCCGTAAGCGCGGCGGGCAGCGTCGCGAAGCGGAAGTTTGGATACCAGAGGCTTAGGTAGAGCTGATCGGCCATCCCTCTGATTGTAGGCCGGGTTGGGCGGCTGTGGACACACTCCCGGAGGGGCAGGTGAGAGGATGGAAGTTCGGCATGCGCTGGTCGGCAGAGAAGCTCCGGTGGGTTTTGGTTGGCGGTACCTTGCTGCTGGCGGCAGTTCTGGCCGCCCTGTTTGGTTTGGCAAATTACCGCGCGGGCAAGGTGTGGCAACGCATCCTGGCGCGCAATGGCGTGAACCTGCGGCGTGAGAGCAACGGCGTCACCTGGTCGCAGTCGGACGGCAAACGCACCGTGTTTACTCTGCACGCCTCCAAAGTGTTGCCGCGCGGCGAGGGCAAGTGGGCGTTGCATGACGCGATGCTGATCCTGTACGGGCACCAGGCGGGGCATGCGGACCGCATCTACGGCAGTGATTTCGAGTATGACGAGAAGGCCGGTGTGGCGCGGGCGATCGGCCAGGTCGACATGGACCTGCAGGCGCCTACGCCGCACCCCGACGCGAACGGCAAGGCATCCCCCGATCTGAGTTTCGACCGCGAAGACCATGCCGCGACGGACCCGACCATCCTGCATGTGCGGACCAGCGGGCTGGTGTACGTGCGCAAGCTCGATGTGGCCGCGACGGACCAGCCGGCCGAATTCCGGTACAAGGGCCTGACGTGTACCTCGCGCGGGGCGGAGTTCGATTCCGACGACAGCATCGTGCGTCTGCTGGCCGATGTGCACCTGGATGGCCTCCTGCA
>CAXTFS010000381.1:0-3317 GCA_964243395.1 uncultured Acidobacteriaceae bacterium
GTTCACGACTGTCTCCTCCCTGCTTCAGCCCGCGCTTGGCTGTGACCCCGGATCCTGCGTCTTCACCGGCAGCTACCACCTGGAATCATCCTCATCGTCCGGGTACCGATCAGGCAAGATCAAAGAGTAAGACTTCGCTTGCACCGTTGCCGGCACCTTTCACCATGACCAGATCTTCCCCGCTGAGCGCTGCGGCATCGCCAGCTTTCAAAACGTTGTCTTCCACCTGCACCTGACCGGAAACGACCTGCAGCCACGCATGGCGGGCAGGCTGCAACGGGTATCGGCGTTCTTCACCCGGCATCAACACCGTGGTGGCCAGCAAGGCATCCTGCTGCAAGGTTGCGATGCCCTCTCCACCCTCAGGCGAGGCAAGCACACGCCATCGACCAGCCTTTTCCGACGCCTGGAATCCGAGTTGCTGGTAGTTGGAGGCCAGCCCCTTCTGCCGTGGCTCAATCCAGATTTGGAGGAAATGTACGGCCTCCTCTGCGGACCCATTGAACTCGCTATGCACGACTCCCGTGCCCGCTGACATCACCTGGATCTCGTTCGGGCCCAGCAACTCCTGGTGGCCCATGCTGTCTTTGTGGCCCAGCTTGCCCGCGACCACGTAGCTGATGATCTCCATGTCGCGATGCCCATGAGCGCCAAAGCCCCGGCCGGGTGCGACCCGGTCTTCATTGAGCACACGCAGGCTCCGAAAGCCGTTGTGCCTCGCGTCCTTGTACTCCGCAAAAGAAAACGTGTGAAACGAGTCGAGCCAGCCCTTCTCCGCGTGGCCTCTTTCTTCACTTCTGCGATACACGATCATGTGCTTCTCCCTCTTCGAGCTCGCTGCTCGTTGTCCCCGTCGCTGCTGCATGCAGTCCCAGCCGCTTCAGGCTTGCGTACGCCTGCTGTCTTTCGCCGGCGTTCAACACGCCCATCAGGCCTTCAAGTTCATCTTTGTGCACCTGGTAAACGCGCTCGATCAGCTGCCGCCCACGCGGGGTAAGTTCAAGCTGGCGCGCACGTCGATCCCCCGCCATCGCGCGGCGAACAACCGTACCCTTCGTCTCCAGGCGGTCCACGGCGGCTGTCATCGAACCGCTCGCCAGAAGGATCTTTCCTTGGATCTCGGTAATGGTCAGCGGCCCCTTATGCAACAACACCTCAAGCATCATGAAGTCGGTCAGGCCCAGTCCTGCATCCGCAACGCTGCGCTCAACGCAGCTGCTCATGGCCTTGTAGCAACGCGCCAGCACGGTCCAAAGCTGCCCCGCTGTCGGTTGCTTCGTTGCCGGCGTCGTCATCGGCTTCTTTCGCCGCGAAGCTCCGTGCCCTATGTTTGCGCCTTTAGACCCGCCCATATATCTACTAGAGCATATATCCTTACCTAAGGATTCTTTATTATAGTAAAACGAGGTGGATCTTTGAGCGAAGGCAACGAAAGCAAGGTGCTGGTGATCTTCTACTCCCGTTACGGTCTGACCGAACGCCTTGCCGTCCTGCTGGCAGAGGGTGCAATTCAGGGCGGGGCAAACATTCGCCTGCGTCGCTGCCGCGATCTCATGCCGGAGGAGATGATCGCCAGCGACCCGGACTGGAAAGCGAACCGGGATCGCATGCACGAAGAGTTCGCAGCCCCGCGCGTGCAAGACGTTGTGTGGGCCGACCTTGTCGCCTTTGGAACACCCGCCGGCCCAGCGGCTCTGAGCCCGGAGCTCTCCGCGACCCTTGCGCAGATCGCCCATGAGATCCCGCCCGAAGTCCTGGCCGGAAAGAGTGCAACAGCGTTTACCTCCAGCTACGGCGCCGCAGTTGGTGCGGCGCTGGCGGTCGCTGACCTCGAAAGCCATCTGCTGCGCCTCGGCTTCATCACCCTGCCTGCACCCAAGCGCCTTGCGTTCAAAGAAGAGGACCCGAAGGCACGCGACGAGTATGAGACCGCAAGGATCCACGGCCGTTTAGCAGCCGCACTTGGCGACGCCCTGCATCGCTTGCGGGGAAACGACGGCTCACTTTTTGTGTGCGCCACCAAGCCGTAGCTCGGGGCACTGAGTATCGTTCATGCATGCCGCTCATAGGTCTTTGCGCCCAGCCCCTCTAGCACGGCGGACGATCTCTCCCTACACTTAGGGAGGCTCGATCAGTCCACGATCGAGACAGGAGACATCATGCAAAAGCGCACACTAGGAAAGGGCGGGCTCGAAGTCTCAGCACTCGGCCTCGGTTGCATGGGCTTGAGCTTTGGCCTGGGCCCCGCTACGGAAACGTCAGAAGCAATCAAGCTCATCCGAGCCGCGGTGGAGCGTGGCGTCACCTTCTTCGACACCGCGGAAGTCTACGGCCCCTACGTCAATGAAGAGGTCGTCGGGGAGGCGCTCGCACCGTTCCGCAAAGACGTCGTCATCGCCACCAAGTTCGGTTTTGAGCCTGATGCGGGCAACGAGGGCAAGTGGAGCGCGACCAACAGCCGGCCCGACCACATCCGGCAGGTTGTTGAAGGTTCGCTCAAGCGTTTAAAGACCGACACCATCGACCTGCTGTACCAGCATCGGGTTGACAAGAACACGCCGATCGAAGACACAGCCGGGGCCGTCAAGGATCTCATCCAGGCAGGCAAGGTGAAGCACTTTGGCCTTTCGGAAGCCGGTGCAAACACCATCCGCCGCGCCCATGCCGTGCAGCCGGTGACGGCGTTGCAGAGCGAGTACTCCCTCTTCTGGCGCGAGCCCGAGGAGTCCGTCATGCCCACTCTCGAAGAACTCGGCATCGGCTTTGTTCCCTTCAGTCCGCTCGGCAAAGGCTTCCTCACCGGCAAGATCGATGCATCAACCAAGTTCGACAGCACCGACTTCCGCGCCATCGTGCCGCGCTTCAGTGAAGCAAACCGCGAAGCCAACCAGGCGCTCGTCGAGGTAATCAGCAGGTTCGCAGAGCAGCGGCAAGCCACCCCCGCGCAGATCGCGCTCGCCTGGCTGCTGGCCAAGGAGCCATGGATCGTTCCCATCCCGGGCACAACCAAGCTCTCGCGACTGGAGGAGAACCTCGGCGGCGCAACCATCGAGCTCACGGCAGACGATGTACGCGCGCTGGAGGAAGCGTCCTCCGCGGTCAACGTCGAAGGTGAGCGTTATCCCGCAACGCACGCCAGGCTGATCGACCGCTAACCTCCGCAACGCGAGCCAATGAGGAACGCAGCCGCATGAGCGAGTGATCCCGTGGCCTTCACATCCGCTATGGGCGCCATGGGATCACGCTCTGCCCTTCGCGTACTACAGCGACGTCGCGCTCCTCGCTGCTTCGGGAAGAACGTCGAAGCTTCGCCACAC
>CAXTFS010000382.1:0-3277 GCA_964243395.1 uncultured Acidobacteriaceae bacterium
AACCAGCTTCTCGCAGTCAGATCGAATGGACAACCTCCTGAAACTTCACAGCTAGGCTTTTCGCCGTCATCCTGAGCGTAGGTCTAGCCGCAGGCCACGCGAAGGATCACCGCATTGTCGCTACAACTACACCTTAGGGTAAAACTTTCTGGCCCCAAACGTTGCCCTCGGCTGAAGCTATTTCGCCCCTGCGCGCTTCCGTGCACGCCCGCCCTACACCGCCGCAACCGCCGGCAACTCCATCTGCTCCGACCCGGCCTCGTCCAACCACGGCTTGAAGCACGCCCGGCAACGCGCTTCGTACATTCCCGCCGCGCCCACCATCACCAGCTCCTGCGACTGACCCAGCCGCTGCGTGTGGATGGCCGGCGCACCGCACCGCATGCACACCGCGGACAGCTTCGTGACCTCGTCCGCAATCGCCATCAGCGCCGGAATCGGGCCGAACGGCTCCGCTGTAAACGTCGTGTCGAGCCCCGCGATCAGCACCCGCTTGCCCAGGTGCACCAGCTCCATCGTGAGCGGAAGAATGCTGTCGTCGAAGAACTGCGCCTCGTCGATCCCGACGACCTCCACCTCATGCAGCTGCCCGTAGAGTTCCTCACGCAGCCGCTCCACATTAGCGACCGTACAGGCCTCATGGGTCTGCGCCGAGTGCGAGGCAATCGACGTGCGGTGATAGCGCAGGTCGATGTCCGGCTTGAAGCAAACCACTCGCTGGCGCGCAATCCGCGCCCGCTTCAGCCGCCGAATCAGCTCCTCCGACTTACCCGAAAACATGGGCCCGACGATCACTTCGATGCGGCCGACTTCAGTTCGGCCAGGTGTGGTGTGCATGAGCTAAATCGTAAAACGAAGGGGCCTGTTCATAAACAAGACTTTCAGCCGCTTGGGTATTTCGGTCTTGCAGACGGCTCCGCGTACCCGTGCTTCCGCCAGCCGCAGGCCGTCGGCCTAACCCGATGCCTTTTCCGCCTTCACCGCCGGCTGCCAGAGCTCCAGCCGATTGCCCTCCGGGTCCACTACCCACGCGAACTTTCCGAAGGTAGCGTCATCCTCCCGCTTGGGGTCGATCGTCACGCCGTCCAACTTCATCTTCGCGAGCAGCTCATCCAGATCGTCGACGCGATAGTTGATCATTGCGGTCTGCGGACCCGGCCCGAAATGCTTCGTGCCCTCTGGAAACAGCGACCATGCAGTCGTTCCGGTACCCTTGGGCACTTCATCGGCCCAACGGAAAGCGATCCCACCCCATTCCGAGACTACGACATTCAGGTGCTTTGCATACCATGCCGCAAGCGCCTTCGGATCCTTCGCCTTGAGAAACACCCCGCCGATGCCAGTCACTCGCGCCATGCAGAAAATTTATCCTGTCGTGGCATTGGACACAAGCTGAAAAACCAATTTTTCAACTGCCCCCGCATCGATCGTCCGCTGCGCCAGGTCCACGCCCTCCGGAAAGTCCTCAGCCAGCCCGGCCACGATCAGGACGGCGGCGGCGTTCATCACCACCACGTCCCGCCGGGCACCCTGCTCGCCAGCAAAGACGGCCCGCAGAATCCCCGCATTACCCGCCGCATCCGTCCCCGCAAGGGCCTCCACGGGCCAGGTCGGCAACCCGAAGGCAGCCGGCTCCAGCGTCCCAAACTGCGCCTCGCCGTCGATCACCTCGCCCACGACCGTAGGCCCGCACACGGTAAATTCATCCATCCCCATGCCGTGCACGACAAACGCATGCCGCGCTCCCAGCCGCGCGAGCGTGCCCGCCACTACCGGCACCAGGTGCGGCGCATAGACCCCCACGACCTGCGCCGCCGCCCCCGCCGGGTTGGTCATGGGCCCCAGCAGATTGAACGCGGTCCTAACCCCCAGCGCACGCCGCAACGGCAGCACCGCTTTCATGGCCGGCTGAAACAGCGGCGCCGAAAGAAACGCAAACCGCTGCTCCCGCAAAGCGCGCGCGGCCGAGTCCAACGTATGCTCGACCGCAATCCCCAGTGCTTCCAGCACATCCGCGGACCCGGACTGCGAAGTGACGGCACGATTCCCATGTTTGGCCACGGTCGCCCCCGCGGCCGCCGCCACTAGCGCCGCCGCCGTGGAGATATTGAAAGTCCCTGAACGATCCCCACCGGTGCCGCACGTATCCACAAGCCCCGCTCGCTCCTGGTCGGTCAAAGGTACTGCAGTCGACCGGCCGCGCAACGCATCCACGAAGCCGGCCAGTTCCTCCTCCGTCTCCCCCCGCGCCGCCAGCCCGCCCAGCAGCGCCGCCAGCTTTAGCCCATCCGGCGCATCCAGCGCCTCCTCCAGCACCCCACGCGCCGCCTCCCGCGACAACGTCTCGCGAGCTTCCAGAACACTGCGTAGAGCTCTATCCAACGGAGTCGAAGAATCAGCCATGAACTCAGAATACAACCAGCGTCTTACGGAAGCGGCCCGTATACGGCGATCATCCCAGCTCCGGAGAGGTATACCTTACCGTTCGCAATCACCGGTGAGGTGAACTTGACGAAGCTCGGGGTCGCATCACGATTGCCTGCCTGGCTCGTGTTGTAGATCTCCGTCAGCGCTGGAACGGTGTACGCGTGCAGCACCGCGCTGCTGTCAAGGGTCCAGAGCACAGGATTGGCCGTACCATTGGCCGAGATCACCGGCGCGGTCCCTGAGAGATTCGTGCTGCTCGTAGCCGTCGTGTTGAACGTGCCCGGAGTGCTTCCCGATCCAGGTTGAAACGTAAACGCCTTCAACGGCGTGCTGGTGTACAGGACATTGTTGAAGAACGCCATGTTGTAGATGATTGTTCCCTGCCCGCCGAAGTCCTGCACGTCGCCATCCTGGCCGTTGATCCCATTCGTGCCGGTCTCATAGCGGCCCATGTTGGCGGTATTCAACAGATAGATGTACCCGTTCTTGTCGCTGCCGATGAGCAGCTGGATCCCCGAGCCGGAGTCTTGAAACAGGATTCCTTCGGCCCCGCCAACATCCAGATCACGCGACTGCAGGTCAGCCTGGTTGCTGGGCGTGAAGTAGTCCGAGACCGTCATCGCCGTGCTGCTGGCACCGGCGGAGGGTGGCAGCAGCTTCACTGCGGCGTCGCCATAGTCAGACCCACCGATATTTGCGTCGTATGTGCCGTTCCCGGCCAGCGCATAAAGAAAGCCCTGCGCATCCGCTGTCATGCCGCCGTTGCTCATCCAGATGCCGCCATCGTTCCCGTTTGGCGTGTTGTTGAAGGTCGCCGTAAGCTGCGAGACATTCGCTGCGTTGAAGCCCA
>CAXTFS010000383.1:0-3275 GCA_964243395.1 uncultured Acidobacteriaceae bacterium
GTCACGGTCGTTGTGGCAAGCGACGCGGAGTTGATCGGGTTCGGGTCGTCACGCAGCTTGAAGAACAGCACGCCGGCAGCGGTTGCGGGGTGGGGCACCGGAAGCGCGCTACCCGTAAAGCCATCGGGAACAGGATCCGGGTTAGCGAACGCCGGATCGGCACTGACCGCTTGCAGCAAAAACAGATTCGAACCGGTGAGAATGCAGCTGGCCGTTGGGTCGGCAGGGCATTGCAGGTGTGCCAGATTCGGCACCCGGACCAGCGTTCCAAGCGGGAGCCAGTCGCTGACGCTGGAGGGATTGTCGGGCTCGGCAGGATGCGCCTGCGTGGAAGAGGCGACCCCTCCGGCCGTGGCGTCGGCAGCAGTCGGAGCGGCAGCTTCAGGCTCATCGACATGTTTCGTCTTGGCGCCCGGCGTGGGGAAAACAACCCTGATGCGCAGCGCACCGAAGGCACTCGGGCCGAAGGAACGCAGCGGGTCGAGGCTGGCGACAATGGTGTGGGGATCCTGAAGGACCAGACCGCCCGAAGGCGCAAGCGTCAAAACCGACCGCAACGTCCCATCGGCCGTTTCGACCTCGAGACGCCCTGCACGGGGGAAGTCAGCGTGCATTTTCAACGTGAAGCTGACATGGGCCGCGAGGGGAAGATCGTCTGGACTGGAGAGTATGACAGGCGAGCCCGGCAGCGGGTCGAAGCTTCGGCTGATGATCATCACACTTGGCCGCGCGGGCAGGACCGTAAAGGTTTCCGGTAGGTGACGCCCATCGTTCAGGATCACCTGGCCGACAAGATGGTCACCGGCCTTGGTTGGGGGCGCCGGGGCGTTGGGCGGTAAGAGCATGCGGAGCGACGTCCGCGGAGCTGCGTCATCCGTTCCGCTGGCGTCCGTAACGGACTCCGGATGGAATACCAGGTCGCCCACGGTGAGCTTGTCGATGCTGTCCAGGTTGGTGCCTGTCAGCAGGAGCGAGCCACTCCCGGCAGGAAGCATTACCGCCCCAATGTGAGCCGGGTCGGCGAACGTCTGCGCGGCGATGCCGTCCGGCTTTGGCTGGCCATACTGCTGGATCTCCAGGTGGAGATTTCCAGGGCTGATTTCATGTCCACTGGGCAGGTTAACGGCGAGCAGATCGGGGTGGTCCGTCTGCGGCTGCAGGGCAAAGGTGAGCGGCGTGGTGTCCTTGCTGCCTGAGGTCTCAGCGTTTACCGCGTGGACGCAGGCGCTGCCGGTAGAGGCCATGAAAAGCTGCAGCGTTTTGCCGGCGACAAGATCCGAGGTGCTGCCATCCTGTGCGACAAGGTGCCAGTCACTGCCCGGCAATTGTTGCAGGCGGACGACAGGCCCTACGAAGTCGTCAAAGCCCCAGCGGCCCTGGATCGTGCCGGTAAGCAGAACGGGTTCGGGCACCGGTTTGGCAGGTGCGGGTCCCTTTGCCTCTGCTGCAGGCGCGGTTGCCTCAGCGCCGAGTACCGGCCGTGCATCGTGCAATGGCACGCGATGGTCGGGGCCCTGCTGCAGGACGAGACCACCTTCAAAGGCATCGGCGACGAGCGGGATGTCCCGCTCGGTCGGAGCCCCTGCGGGTGTGTTGAGATGCAAAACCATGTCTGTGGCGAAATCTGTTGAAAAAACCAGCGGGGCGCCTTCAATCGGCAGAACAACCCTTGGCCGGAGCATGCACGCGACCTGGTTCGGGTCTGCAGGGCGCAACGGCGGCTTCTGCGCCACCTGCACGCTGGGCAGACCAATCACAAGCACCGACTTGGGATTGTGGAAGGACGGCGGCGTATTTAGCCGGAGGTTCAGCGCCTCGCCCTGAGGAAAAGCGATGGCCGGGATGTACTGGTACTGCGCCGTATGCAGGCTGCCCATCAAGCGGACGAGATCCACCAGCGCGCCAACGTACGCCGAGTAATTGCCCCCGCCCGCTAATCCGGTGTAGCTCGCCGCGCTGATGAAATCCGAGCTTGGACCGTTTGAGAGTGAAGTAACAAGAGACGCGCCGTGGCCGTCATCGAGCAGCATCTGCGAGCCGGTCTGGGTCAGGCAAGTAAACTGCGTGTCCACCGGCCGCTTGAAGCAGTCTGTGTTTGGTTTCAACGCCAGTGTGCGTGCGAGCAGATCGGAGTGCTTCTGCAGGCCGGCGGCGTCGGTTGCGGGTACGCGGCGAATGTCGGCGAGGTAGCGCTCGATACGCGCCTGTTCGAAGCCGGCCTCACTCAGATCCTGCGAGGCACGGACAAAGACTCCGGGACGTCCGCGCACGGCGGATTTCAGCGTCGAAAAGTCCCCGCCCGTCTCGGGCGCCATGAAGAGCACCGCTTCTTCCGCCTCATCGGGGACGGTGATGAAGACACCTTCGTCGCGGACCTTTTTGTTCCAGGTCTCTACGCGAACAAACCAGTTGTCGGGCGGAGGATTCGTGGTGCCGCGAAGAAAGGCGCAGATCAGCAGGTACTTGACTGACTGGGTGGGCGGCAGATCCGGGTGGATCCATAGCTTGTCGCCGGGCTTCAGGTTCGGTACAGAGGCGATCGGAAGGGTGTCAGTTCCGCGGGTCACGCGAACGTCGATCTTCGGGCCGACCAGATCGAAACGTGCGTCGGCGGCCCAGCCGTGTTGCAAACCACACAGCAGAAAGAGCGGTACGAGCCATCGCCGAAGACAAGCGACCATATTGTCAGTTTAGATGCAGCGACATCAACAGAAAGTGCACAAACGGGGGAGGGGCGCACGCCCAAGGGTCATCGATGCCCAGAACATTCCTAGTGCATGCGGCGGCTGGGACCATCGCTCTCCACGGAGCCGTCTCGAATCGAGATGACGCGGTGGGCAAATTCCGCGATGTCGGGCTCGTGCGTGACCAGGACGATCGTGTTCCCGCGGGCATACAGCTCGTCAAAGAGCGCCATGATCTCGACGGAGGTCTTGGAGTCGAGATTGCCGGTCGGCTCGTCCGCAAGGATGATGCTGGGGCTGTTTACGAGCGCGCGAGCGATGGCCACGCGCTGGCGCTGGCCGCCCGAGAGCTCGTTTGGTTTGTGCATCATGCGGGCGCCGAGGTTCACGCTTTCCAGCACCTCTTTGGCACGCTTGAGCCGCTCGGCAGCCGGGGTGCCGTTGTAGATCAGCGGCAACTCCACGTTGTGCAGCGCGGTGGCGCGTGCGAGCAGGTTGAAGGTCTGGAAGACGAAGCCGATTTCCTTGTTGCGAATGCGGGCGAGCTCGTCGTCGTTGAGCTGCGAGACGTCATGGCCGTTGAGCCAATAC
>CAXTFS010000384.1:0-3268 GCA_964243395.1 uncultured Acidobacteriaceae bacterium
ATCCAGCTCCGTGTGATTTTTTACCGCAGTAAAGATGTCGAGGATCTCTCGCTCCCGGGTAGTTGCATAGCGCACCCCGTTAGTCGCGATCACGGGCAAACCGAGGGATTGCGCTATGCGCAGAGCAGCCTGGTTCCGCCATTCCCCTTCGCGCTCATGGTGCCGCTGTACCTCAACATAAACGTTCTTTGCACCGAATGTATGAACCAGGCGCTCCACGGTGGCGCGCCCCGCCTCTTCGCCACCGTGCATCAGCGCTGACGCAAGGGGGCCTTCGTCACCACCGGTAAGACAGACCAAACCGGAGGCATAGTGTTGCAGGTCAGCAAAGTTTGCTGCACCTTCCGCCTTGCCTGTTTCACGCATTTTGAAGCGCGTAATGAGCTGGCAAAGATTTGCGTAGCCCTCCCGCGATTCACACAGAAGCGCAATGCGGGCAGGCTCGGCCGCGTGTTGATGCGGCACCCACGTGGGTGGTGTCAATCGCGTGCCGAAGTTTGAAACAGCAATCTCCGCCCCTACGTGCGCACGAACACCATTGCGCTTTGCGCTGGTATGGAACCGAGCCGAACCGTAGACCCCATTGCGATCCAGCAGGGCCATCGCCGGCATCTGCAACTCGACGGCACGTTCTACCAGCTTTTCCGGCTGCGATGCGGCTTCCAGAAAGCTGAAGGCGCTGGCTGCATGAAGCTCTACATAGCGCTCAGTCATAAAGGCCGGCCATCTGCCAGCAGTTCCCTACAGGATCACGTGCCACACAGCAGCAAAGGGTGGATCCCGCTTGCGACCTGGCGATAAGGTCCCACTGCTCCATCCCCCAAAGACGCTCGTTCCACCATTCGCCGCCTGCGATCCATGGGCCATACGCATGCTCCACGAGGTATCGGCAATCGCGGAAGAAGAAGGACGACGGACGCTTCCCCGTCAGCATCACGGAAACAACCTCTGTCGGGCGAAGCTGTCGCATGGCCGCTCGCGACGCCGGAGCCTTGATGACACTTGCCTCGCCCGAAGGTACGGTGAAGGGCTCTATGCGAAAGTTGTCTGGCCCGTGTGTGTCCCGCAACACGGCGTGGCCCACATTGTCTTCGCCAACGACAGCCCGAATCCGCGCGAGCGTCACATCCAGTCGCGCTGCTTCCGGAAGCTGCGGGGAAAACAGTCCTAGCTGCACCTTGCTTGTGCTTCCCGGTTCCGCCTGAAGGACCACGAGAAGAACAGCGGCCCCGGCAGGATGAGCCTCCAGATCGAGTTGAATCAACTTGATCCAGAGCTGCTTGTCAGTTGTAGGCAGAGCAGGACGAACCGTGCGGGTATGCGATCCACCACCGTCCAGGCTCAACGTGATCGTCACCGAAGCGAGCGCCACCAGGCGTGCGCTGGCCCGTAACGTGAGCTGCTCCAGCAAAACAGACACCACGAAAAGAACAGCATCGAGAGACTCGAGGGGACTATCCAGTTCCATCTGCTCTTCGAGCCGGAAGACGGGTTCAACGGGCTGGAAGAAGTGCGGCAGCCGCCCGCTCGCCATCTGGTGAAGTCGCTTGCTTTCTTGGCCCATGCGGGCAATCAGCGCCGCTTCCGGCAAGGCAGCGAGCATGCCAAGCGTGTGGATGCCCCAGAGCGCAAAGGTCTCCTCCTGCGCCTCCGTAAGAGACAGCACAGATAACGGCAGCGCCGCGAGCGAGGCTGCCTCGTCTCCATGCGGAATCACTCGAAGCGGTGAGCCGCCCGTGATCTCCCGGGCAAGGCACGCAGCTGCATGGAAATTGCCGCTCACAACCACGCGCGCGGATATCTGGAGCGAACGAATCCGCTGCAGCAGACTACGCGCAAGCGCGTTAGGAGGGCCAAACAGACTTCCTGTTCCTGAGATATCGATTCCACACAGAAACGCATTGTCTCCGCTGCAATCTTCAACGCGGGGTGAGAATGCACCGGCGCATTCGAGCAGGATGTCTCGTGTAAGCGCTTCCGCTTTCGCCGAACGCGACAAGAGGACAGGGTTTGGAAACGTGTCCACCTCCACCCGAGTCATCCCGGAGTGCAAGCCAAGTTCCCGAGCCCTTGTATTGAGCGAGCAGACGTGTTGTGCCGGCGGTTCACCCTGCAACACGACGCACGGCCGTCCATGCAGATCAGGGCGTAAGCGAAGCAATGCTTGTGCCGGAAACTGCCGTACATACAGGCAGGCATACAGCGCAGGGGCTGTGCTCATCGCTCACCTGCCCATGCGGTGCGGCACGGCCAACTGGCGGTGTTCGCGCTTTGTGGCGGCTTGCGTAGCGGGATGATCTTGCCGGCAGTCGGTTGGGTGAAGCGTTGACGCGCTACTTCGACCTGCGGCTTGAATCCGGTGAAGACCGTGTTTTCATCGCAGATGGCCTCGGCAGGCTGAAGCCGCAGCAGCAGCTCCGCGCTGCTCTTCGCACAGGCGTGCTGGGTCAGCAGCAGGATGCTCGACTGCGTCCGCTCGGATGCAAGACGGTAGCGATGCCACGTGGCCAGTGGCACGCGCGACACAACGTCCGGCGCAAGGCTCGCCATATCCAACACAATCGCGGTAAAGCCACCGGCCTGCAGCAGCAGATCGGCCGTACGCAGCGCCTGCTCAATGCGGGTCCAGGGCTTGGGTGCAGGCCGGCGCGAATACGCCGTTGGGGCGTGCGGAGATTGCTGCGCAAAGTCACCCAGCTTCGGCAACGGATGCACTGGTTGCGAGTCTGTGAGCCGTAGAGAATCTGTGGGCTGCGGAGTGGACGGTCCCACTCCCAGAAACCCATTGAGCGCCTCGGAGATTCCCTTCACCTCACCACGCGGATGCGACGATCCACACCCACCGCCATGATGTGCCTTTGTCATCGCCGGTGGCGTGGGCTGCGTTTCCAGCAACGCAGGTTTCTCGCTCGCACGAGGCTTAGGTGCGTCGGTCACTCCACAGCGCACCCAAAGCAGGCGCTGCAGATCCAGTCCAGTCGCGGCTGCCGAGACGGGATCAAAGGTGTCCGTGACATCGATCCAGGCGCAAACCTTGCTGGCCTGTGTCAGGCGAGCCACGAAGGAGAGAGCTACGGCGGTCCGGCCCGAGCACTCAGGGCCAACTAGCTCCGTGACCGCTCCCACGGGCAGGCCGCCGCGCAGCACCTCGTCCAGCGGTCCAATCCCCGTACTCGCGACGGGACGCAGCATCTTCGGAGCGGGCGTCAGCGCGGAGGGAATACGCCCCGCAAGCGCAGTTTCAACTTGGAGACGGACTGCAGAAGCC
>CAXTFS010000385.1:0-3264 GCA_964243395.1 uncultured Acidobacteriaceae bacterium
GCCATGAAGAGTAGCAGTTCTGCCTGCTGCTCGCCGCAGTAACAATGATGGTGCCGTTGTTGGGATATCGTTCCTTCCGCTGAAGACCAAGACGGAGCTGCATACTAAGGGCAGGCTGCACAGCTTCGATCACTTCGTTACGTTCAGCGTCATTGCCTTCCTGCTGCGTGGCTCGGCTCGTTCCGCCCGGGAACGGTGGATCGCGGGTCTGTGTGCCGCTGCGCTGGAGCATCGAGTACGTGGAGCATGTCGTCTTTCGGTCGCCGATTCTTCTCATGGGCCGTCAAGGTGCCTACCTGGGTACCATTCTTAGCAGCTGTGCTAGAAACTCCGTAGCCCGAAAGCGAGGATTTACGAAGTTTTCCCATGTCACGATCGGTGAAGTGGCCCCGCGATCTACCCGATCCGCGAACGGGCGACCCGCTCCCGCATCGAGACTTGGAGCCGGGTCGACCTCCAAGAGCTCTTCGGCATCGGGCGGACTTCGGCGCAGACCCTGATGAAGGCCATCGGTGAGGTTCAGGCAGTAGGCGGCGCTAACTTCGTGGAGCGGCCAACTCTGCTGGCCTTCCTCGATGTCATGACCCAGGCGCCATCGGTCGAGGAAGCCGTGCTCACCCTGAAGCAGGGCTTCGGCCGCCTCATCCGCTCGCTCACCGACCGTGGCGTCCTCATGCTGCTCGACCCCCGCATCCGCACCACGCGCTACGGCAAAATCTTCCTCGACTCACTACCGGCCTACCGGCGCACCACCGACATACCGACGTCGAGCGCTTCTTCGCGCCATCCACGCGCTAGCTGCGTCTGCCGGTCCCAGCTGCTCATGTCGCTGCTCTCCAGCGCGTTCCCGACGCCTCTCGTGGCGGTCAGCATTCGGCATGTCTCGGCGGTCGCCGTGCAGAAAGTCCTGCTGCTATCCGTCCCGGTCGTTTGGGTTACAGCAGCGCTTGCGGTCGTTGCACAACAGCGCCAGAGAACTTCCTTCGAGACATCACGTTGAAGCTTGAACCTTAACGGCTGACCCCGGAACATCGGTCCTGAAATAGTAGATCTTGAGTCCTACACCGTAGCCCGCGACGGCGTGGCCGCCGTTCTTATGGAAGAATGGGCGCATCTCCCTCCTCTTCCTTGGGCCACGCTCGTGATCACAATCCATACCGTCTACGTGATCTCGCTTGTGTCCCAGACGACGTCCGCGTTGGTGCTCGCGATGCTGGCCTGGCTCGACCGCCGTTCCCGCTGGCTGGTGCCGCTGGCGATCGCCTGTGCGCTGCATGCGATGGCGATCTACCTGATGCCTCTGTGGCGTGGCACAGGCCGATGGCTGCCGCTGGCCCTCAGCCAGGCGAATCTGATCGGGATGTTTTACCTGATTTATCTCGGCCTGCAATCGCTTGTCTCCCCGCACAAGGGGCGTTCGCCGCGCGTCCACGCCGTCGTGGTCGGATCCATGCTGCTGGTCTTCGCGCTGGCACGCCCCACACCGGTCTGGTGCACGCGGACCGCCGTTCTTGTGACGGTCGCGATTGCAGCCTGCACGGTGCGCATGCTGTGGCAGACGACGACCCCCGAACTCCGCGTGCCGTTGCGCAGCCTGGCCATCCTGCTTTCTGCCATCGCGTTGAGCCTCTTGGTCAGGCTTCCGATGGAACCGCTGGTTCCGTCTCCGCCCATCATGCTGCTGCTGCGCAAGACAACCATGCTGCTCGTCACGATGATGGCGTTCTGCTTTCTGGCGATCTACGTCGCCGAAACCCGCCGCAGGCTGCATGAAGAAAGCCGTCTCGATGTGCTGACCGGGCTTTCCAACCGGCGCGCCCTGGAAGAAGGCGCTGCGCGGTACGTCCAACTCGCGACGCGTGAGGGCGGACCCTGTGTGCTGGTGATGCTTGATCTCGATCACTTCAAGAAGCTGAACGACACCTGGGGGCACAACCTGGGTGACCGCGCCCTGCGTTCCGTGGGCGATGTGCTGCTACGCGCCTCGACGGAGATCGGTCCCTGTGTCGTGGGACGCATGGGTGGAGAAGAGTTCGCAATGCTGCTTTCGGACTGTAGCATCGCCGCCGCCCATACCTTTGCCGAGCAACTGCGCGACGAGATTGCCGCAATGCGGCTCAACGAGGGCGAAAAGGAGGTGCGCGTGACGGCAAGCATTGGCGTAAGTGCCTTGGGGACCGGCGAACCTGACTGGACGGGGATGCTGCGGCGCGCGGACGCGGCGCTCTACCGGGCCAAACATGAGGGACGCAACCGCGTCGTGCTCTGCAGCGAGGCTCTGCGAGTCGCCCTGGGCGAGGAGACCGCCTTCAACGCCCCTGACGGCCATCGCTGACGGGCACGCCTGAAAGGCATCGTCTCCGATGCGACTCTACTTCTTTCCCAACACCAGCGCTTGCGCAAGGCTGGGCTTGGGTGTCTCCTTGCCGCAATCCACGATCATCCGCGCCTGAAACCACGGATACGCCGGGCTCGGCCCCAAGGTTTCGTAGTTCGCGTTGAAGTACGGCGCAACAGCCTGTCCAGCCGGAACGGGGTTGGGCACGTGGTCGATCACCGACTGCGCGATGGTTACCATCTTCGCCGGCAGGGTCGGATCGACGCCGTTCCAGTACGCCATCGCGATTCGGTCCGCCTCGTACTCGATCCCGTAGGGCGCCCTGCCTGCGCTGGTACCCAGCTTTTGGCAGGCCTGCCACCAGTGGCCCATCTCATGGATGAAGATCCACCGGTGCGTGACGTCCTGAAAGGTCGCGCGGGCCGTCGCTTCCGTGGCGCCGGGCGGTGCGATCCGAAAGGCGAACGCTTTCTCTTCAGGGTTCAGCACGCTCCAATCGGAGGTGCGTAACGTATTGCTCTCGTCGTTGTACTGCCCGTACGACGGCACATCCTCGACCACGATCTGTGGCACCGCAATCGGACAGCTCAAACCCAGGCTGTGAATGCGGGCAACAAAGGCATCGCGCGTCGCCGTCACTTCCGCCAGGGTCGCCGCGATAGCAGGGGTGCTGGTCACGGGGTGCATCGGCTCTGGCGTTTGCGCCAGGAGCGCCGTTGTGCCGAACAGAGCGAAAAGGCAGGCAAGGGCAAACAGGAGCGAGTCTGTCTTGCGCAGGCAGCGAGCGGGGCGGGGGAGGAGCACGGGTTATCCACCGGAAAGAAAAGGTACAGCGATCCTACGCAGAACCGGTCGGAACGGAACACTGATGTCGCCTGTAGCCGACACGAAGCTACTTCGCCGTGGTGATTGGCCCGTCGGGCAGC
>CAXTFS010000386.1:0-3260 GCA_964243395.1 uncultured Acidobacteriaceae bacterium
CAATAAGGTGTAGATCTCGGTGGCCGCCGCACCAGTAAATCCCAGGGCTTACCGCAACTCTGGGGCGGGCGTCGGCCAGGCCTTCGCCGACATGCCGAAAAAGGTTCAGGCTGCCGAAGACGCGGCTAGGAAATTCGCAACTGGAACGAATGCTCACTTGGCAACGTCGCTGGATAAGGTCCGGCTCTTATCCCAGGAGTTTGGCCTGCGTATGCCTCGTGCGCTTGAGACTATGCTCGCCCGCATGCCCGCGGTGGTTGGAGCTGTCGGGGCAATGACGGGAGGTCTGGCTGGGATCGCGTTCGCGGAAATTTTCATTCGCGCCGGTGTCGCGCTCTACGATCTGGAACAGAAATTTATCAGCATCAACGCTCCCGCGAAAGAGTTTTACGAGACGATGCTCAAGGCATCCAAGCTTGATTTCTCAAACACCCGCAGCATCGAGACGACGCGCATGCGCGAGGGCATGAGCCAACGCACGATGGCCAGCGCCCCCAAGGCTGCTGAGCAGATGAGCAGCAGCGGCTGGCGCGACATAGCCTTCGGAATGTTGAGTGGTGACGCAGGCACCGCGGCAAGCGGCGCGGCAAGCGTGGGGGCCGCGCACTCGATCGCGAAGATGGGGGCTGACGCGGGCGAGAACGTGCTCAAGCTGACCACCGCCGACGTGGAGCAGACACACAAGCAGGCACTTGCGGTCATTGAGCTCAACCATGCAATGGACGGAACCCTCTCGCGGCGCGCACAGATCGCCGCCGCAACGCGGAAGTCCAGGGAGACCACTGGCGAGAACACAAATTACAGCCGCAAGCTGGAGATGGCACAGGGCAATCCCGCACCCGGCAACGCGGGCGCGCAGGAGGCCCGTACGGCCCAGCAGACAGCCGATGCCGAGGCCGCGCAGAAGACGATCGCGCTCAACCAGGAAGTGAGCGCCGCGATTCAAAAGTCGCGCAACGCGGCCGCGCAGGCGGGGATGCAGGGCGAGGCGCTCTTCCAGCGCAAGCAGAAGGATGCAGTCGCGGAGCTCACCTCCGAACTGGTCGCGCAACACCTGGCCGAGGAGATCCCGGCGCGGACGATGGCGCTGAACCTGCAGTACGCCAACGAGCGCCTGGCGCGGGCGCGGGACCTGACGGCTGAAACCAGAAAGGCGACCGCTGAGGCCGCGCAGGCCGGGCTCACCGGCATCGCTCGCCTGGAGTCCGAGCGCTCGGCTGGACTCAGCGGCGTCGACGCGGCACGCACCAAGTTCTCCGGCGGCGCGAAGCTCTCGCCGGAAGAGGAAGGCGACTTTGCGCAGCAGAAGGCGAACGTCAACGCCAAAACGAACCAGCAGATCGAAGAGCAGCAGAGACAATTCACCGACCGCATTAGCGACCTCGACGCTGCTCGCAGCGATTCGACGATGTCGGCGAACCAGCGCATCACGGCCTCCAGCGCCCACGCAACGGCGGAGATAACGAAGGCTTGGGAGCAGATGTACGGCACCCTTGACCCGATGGACAGACGGCGAGTCCAGAGCCAGCAGCTCCTGAACGGGGAAATCGCCCGCATCAACGCCGAGGGCGCGCGCGAGAAGCAGGCCAACCTCCAGACGCTGGAAGACGAAACCGAGAGGATGGAGGCGGAAGCGGCACGACGGGGCATGAGCCGCGAGCGGGAGGCGCGGCAGGCAATCCTTGATGAAGCAAGGGAGCATAAAGCCAAGATCAATGAGCTGGAACAAAAGGACTTAGAGAACTTCACCCTGTACGAGCGGCAGAAGGCTGCAGTGAACCAGGAAACAAACGGCAAGCTGATCGAGCAGCAGCGCGAGCTGCGCGACAAGCTCGCCGGGCAGCTGCGCGGGCTGATGTCCAACCCGCTCGAAGCGATGAAGCGCATGGGGCAGGACGCCGCGTCGAAGTATGCCGCAGACCTGGTTCTCAAGGCCACCCACAAGGACAACGTCGCGGGCGGGGACGCGGGCTCGGTCCACCTGGGCAAACTTGGCGACCTGCTCGGCCTGGGCGACGGCGGCGGTGCCGGCGTGCACAAGCCAGGCAAGGGCGAGGCCTCGCCCCCGGCCGCGCACACGTCCGCGACCCATGCCGCTGTGAGCGCCGCTTCTACCACGCTCACGACCGGCTCCGCGACCATCACGATCACGGGCCAGGCTACCTTTACCGGCGCATCCGGCAGCGGCGGCAACGCATCGGCGGCCCGCCCCGGCAACGGCGGAAGTGGCAATGCAGGGGTCCCCATCAGCGGCAACTCCGGCGGTTCCGCCCCGGGCATCGCCGGCGCGCTGGGCCTGTCTGCCGGCGACGCAGGTGCATCCACTGGCACCACGTTCTCCGCGTCGTCCGGCGGCGATGCCGGCGCGTCCTTCCAGGACACCTCCGCGACGGGCGGTGCGGGCGTGTCCTACTCCGACGCCTCGGCGACGGGCTCCGCGGGCTCGCAAAGCATGCTCTCCGCAACGCCCTCCTGGACCGACCAGAGCGGCACAGGCTCGGCCGGCGCGGGCGGCGTGCTGAGCTCGCTGGATAACGCAAAGGGCATGGCCCAGACCAGTACGGAGATCATCAAGGGGATGCCCGGCGGGTCGGACGCTCTCGCCGGCATCGCCAAGAAGGCTGGGTTATCGGACGAGACCATGGGCAAGATCGGCGGCGCAGCCAGCGGAGCGATGGGGCTGTTCGCGGCCGAGCAGTCCAACGGCGGCGTCGGCAGCGCGCTCTCTGGCGCGATGTCCGGCATGCAGCTCGGCGCAATTGTAGGTGGCCCGGTCGGCGCGGCGGTGGGCGCGGCAGCGGGCGCAATCCTCGGCTTTATCGGCTTCGGCGGCTCCAGCAAGGCCGGCGCTTACTATGCTGCGGAGGTCAAGCCGCGCATCACCAAGGACCTTGCCGATTACGGCATGGGATCGATGGATTATCAAAATGCCTATGACGACCTGGTCGCGCTCGACAAGGAAGCGCGCGACAAGACAAAGGCTCTCGGCATGGGCGGCAAGCGCGAGTGGGACGGGCACATCCACCCGGAGATCATGGCGGCGCAAAAAACGCTCGACCGCGAGCAAAAGGCCGGCCGCAGCCAGTACGGCATGTCGGCCGCGCAGCACCACAACGGCGGCATCATCGGTGATTTCGGCGGGATGCGGACCAGCGCCGACGAGGGCTGGATCCACGCCCAGCAGGGCGAGTTCATGGTCCACCAACAGGCCGTCCCCAGCCACTACCAGGCGCTGCAGCTCATGCAGAGCGGGGCCTCTC
>CAXTFS010000387.1:0-3222 GCA_964243395.1 uncultured Acidobacteriaceae bacterium
AGTTGCGCTCCGCCCAGGCCGCGGTCGAGGACGTAGCCGCGACCCTGCGCGACTTCGCAGATGAGGCGACTGCCTCCCCGGAGCGTCTCGCGGAGGTGGAAGACCGGCTGGCGTTGCTGGACCGATTGAAGCGGAAGTATGGTCCAGGGCTGACTGAGGTGATCGCGTTTGGGGAGCGGGCTGCGGCCAGCCTGGCCGACCTGGAAAACCGGGACGCGCGGCTCGCAGAGCTGGAGGCGGAGCTCGAGCGGACCGCGGAGCAGTACCGCGCGGCCGCGCGGCGCATCAGTGAGCAGCGCAAGGCGGGCGCGCTCAAGCTGGCCAAGGTAGCGGAGCGGCAGATCAACGATCTGGCCATGCGCAGTCGTTTTGCTCTGGAGGTCACCGCAAGCGAGGCGGCCTCGACGTGGACCGCGGAGGGTTGGGACGCGGTCGAATGCCGCATCGCCACCAACCCGGGCGAACCGCTCAAGCCACTGACGGAGATCGCTTCGGGCGGCGAGATGTCGCGCGTCATGCTCGCGCTGAAGACCGCCGTGGAAGAGGGAGCCGCCTCCCGTGCACGCAAGCGGGGAACAGCGCTCCCCCGGACGCTGGTGTTTGACGAAATCGACATCGGCATCGGTGGAAGAGCGGCCGAGGCCGTCGGTCAGAAGCTGAAGGAGCTGTCGCGGACCCAGCAGGTCATCTGCATTACGCACCTGCCGCAGATCGCCGCGTTTGCCGATCAGCACCTCCTCATTGAGAAGGATGAGCGTGCGGGGCGTACGCGGACCGGCGTGCGCAGCATGGGGCAGACGGAGCGGGTTGAAGAGATCGCGCGCATGCTGTCCGGCGCGAGTCTTACGGAAGCTTCGCGGACGCACGCCCGTCAGATGATCGAGGGAAGTCGCTGATTCGGCTCCGCCCGGGCAACACCCCTCCAGCAACCGCCCTCCAACCAGCAGTTGTACACAGGAGCGTCTCCCATGGCAGATGAAGCAAAGAAGTGTGCCCACCCTCGCTGTAGCTGTCTGGTCACCGAAGGCAAGTACTGCTCGACAATCTGCGAGGATTCGGCAGGAACCATAGAGCTGGGTTGCGACTGCCCCCACCAGATGTGCACCGGGCGTACCTAGAGCGTACGTCCATTTTGCACCCTTTGCGGTGCGTTCGCGGTCGTCGTTTAGGGGATGGCGGGGGTATACTTAGGATCGTGACTACTTCTGTCCTTGACCCCGTCAGTACCCGGCAGGAAGACAAGTCGTCGGCTACCAAGCGTGTTCTTCTGCTCAAGCCGCGCGGCTTCTGCGCCGGCGTCGTACGTGCCATCGATATTGTCCGCATCGCCCTGGACGCCTTTGGGGCGCCGATCTATGTGCGTAAAGAGATTGTGCACAACAGCTACGTGGTGAACGATCTGGCCCAGAAGGGCGCGATCTTCGTCAATGAGCTGGACGAGGTGCCCGAAGGACAGCGCGTAATCTACTCCGCGCACGGTGTTTCGCCGGCGGTTCGGGCGCGTGCCAAGGAACGGGGACTCAAGGTCATCGATGCGACCTGCCCTCTGGTGACCAAGGTGCACGTTGAGGCGATCAAGTTCGCGAAGCAGGGTTACTCCCTCGTACTGGTCGGGCATCGCGACCATGAGGAGGTGGAAGGAACCCAGGGTGAGGCGCCGGACGTGACCCAGGTGGTCTCGACCCCGGAAGAGGTGGCCGCACTGGTGGTTCCGGATCCGAACAAGGTGGCTTATCTCACCCAGACGACCCTCTCGCTGGATGAGGCGGAGACCATGATTCGGGCGCTGAAGGCGCGTTTCCCGAACATCGCCGGGCCGCACGCGCAGGACATCTGCTACGCCACGGAAAACCGTCAGACCGCGGTCAAGAACGTCGCGCACGGTGCGGATCTGGTGCTGGTGGTTGGTTCCCGCAACAGTTCCAACTCCAACCGGCTGGTCGAGGTCTCGCACAATCTCGGAACGGTGTCGTTCCTGATCGACAAAGCCGAAGACATCCGGCCGGAATGGCTGCAGTCTGTGGCGACGGTCGCGATTACAGCAGGCGCCTCAGCACCGGAGATCCTCGTTCAGCAGGTTGTCGCTTTTCTGCAGGGCAAGGGTTTCGGTTCTGTCGAAGAGGTAGAGGTGATGCCGGAGAACGTGCGGTTTGGGCTGCCTCCGGAGATTGTGCAGGCCATCGCTTCGGCGCCGCCACTGCCGTCCGCCGTCTAGCCGAACCGCTGTTCCGCGTTGCTAACCCGTTCCACACGAGAGTTCATGAGTACACCCAGTTTGAATCCGCAAGGCACGAAGCAGCCCCGATTTGGGCGGCTCGACCTGGGGATGGATCAGGTAAAAAGCGCGATCGATAAGTCCGTCGCGTGGCTTTGGGGTCAGCAGCACGCCGATGGCTACTGGTGCGGCGAACTTGAAGCCGACTCCATGCTCGAAGCGGATTACATCTTTCTGCACAGCTTGCTAGGTACGGGCGACGCGGGCAAGATGGAGCGCTGTGTCAATGAGATTCTGCGCCATCAGAACGATGACGGTGGGTGGAGCCTGTACCCAGGCGGGCCATCCAACGTCAGCTACGGCGTAAAGTGCTACCTCGCTCTAAAGCTGATGGGCTGGACTACGGATCATCCGCTGATGGCGCGCGCTCGGGATAACGTACTTTCGCTGGGCGGCGTTGTGGAGTGCAACACCTTTACCAAGATCTATCTGTGCGCGATGGGACAGTACGACTACGATGCTGTCCCCTCTATCCCACCTGAGATCGTCCTCTTCCCGAACTGGTGCTACTTCAACATCTACGAGATCAGTTCCTGGTCACGCGGCATCCTTGTGCCGCTCACCGTGATCTACGCGAAAAAGCCGTTCAAAAAGCTGCCACCGGAGCAGGGGATCGAAGAGCTCTTCGTTGGTGGCCGCAAGAACGCCAACCTCCATCTGCGTTGGAACACCAAGCAGTGGATCTCCTGGCGTAACTTCTTTCTGGCCTGGGACCGCCTGTTTCACTGGGCGGAGCGCGTGCACATCCGTCCGCTGCGCAAACGGGCTCTGAAAAAGGTCGAAAAGTGGATGCTGGAACGCTTTGAGCGTTCAGATGGTCTCGGCGCGATCTATCCGGCCATGCTGAACGCCATCATCGCGCTCCGCTACCTTGGCTACTCTCAGGATGACCCCCAGTTCATCCGTGCCATGGATGAGTTCGAGAAGCTCGGCATCGACCAGCCGGA
>CAXTFS010000388.1:0-3217 GCA_964243395.1 uncultured Acidobacteriaceae bacterium
GTGCTGGGCGTGTTCAACCTCACGCACCGCAGCGACTGGGCGATGGGCGACTGGCTCATCAACTACGCCGGTGGGTTCGTCCGCCGGGGTCTGATCGGCCAGGGCGCACGCCTGCTCGGCCGTCTGGGCGTCCCGCCGATGCCGGCTGTTCTTCTGCTGCAGTGGAGCCTGTACGCCATTGTGATCACGACGGTCTGGGCGCTGGTTCGACCGCTGCGCTGGACCTTCTGGCTGGTCGCGTTCGTCTTCTCCCCCGCGACGCTGGCCTTTACGTTCGAAGACCCGCCGTTCGCTTTCCGCAAGGAGATCCTCTTCTTCGCCCTGCTGGCGATCACCATGCGTGTTCTGCTGCACTGGCTCGACCGCCCACAAACTTCGACCCGTTTTCCCTATGCGTCCTACGCGCTCTCCGCACTGCTGACCGCCGGCTGCACGGTCTGCATCCTGTCGCATGAGGCGCTGCTGGTCTTCTTTCCGTACCTCTTCGCCGTGCTGGCAGTGGGTCTCCACAGCCTCCGTCGTGCTGCGCTGATGTTTCTCGCGCCGGCACTCGTCAGCGCCGCGCTGTTTGCCCTGGTATCGCACTTTCCAGGCAATCCGCAGGTTAGTGCGATCATCTGCGACTCCATTGGCGGCCATCTCACCGTTCCACCTAGCGGCATCTGCGGCGGCGCCATCGACTACCTAGCGCGCGATGCACGCTACGCTCACAGCGAGGTCCTGCGCGTTGCCCGCTATGAGCATTACGCCGCTCGCACGCCATGGTTGATCCTGCTTTCCCTGTTGCCAGCGCTGGTTGGCCTTTGGACCCTGCGGCGTGCGCGTCGCTTTGACCTGGGCGTGATCCTGGTCAGCACTGTGGTCGCATGGCTGCTCTCGATCTCGGTTTTTTACTACGGCACGGACTGGACACGATGGATCTACATCCACGCCTTTAGCCTGTTTCTGCTGATGCTGTTTGCCGAACATCTGCGACAGCGCGAGCTCACTTCAATCGTGCCCGCGCCCTTCACCCTTCGGCGTCCGCAGAGCCTTGCCGCCGCCGCTGCCGTGCTGGTGTACTGCCTCGGCTGGGAGCTCACGGTGTACCACCAGACGGTCCCGTATGGCGGGTTTCTGCGCTTCGTCCTGCATGCCCTGCACGCGCCGCAGACGTAAAAGGAGCTCTGCATATGCTGCGGAGCTCCTTTGAGGTTCCTTAACCTGCCCTGGTTAGGCGGGCGTGAGTTCCGAAACCCGTTTCGCCAGCAGCCCTTCGAGTTTCTCGAGCGCATCCGAGAATCCCTCGATGCCTTCGGTCAGCTTGTCATGCGCCATGCGGTTTTCCGCGTGCATCTTCTCAAAGGTTTCCTGGTCCATGTGCATCTTTTGGATGGCATCGCCGCCCGCAGTGGCCGGGTCGAGCTTACGCTCCAGCGTGCCTTCGGTGTCCTGCAGCTCCTTCAGCAATTTCGGCGCGATGGTCAGCAGGTCACAGCCGGCGAGTTCAATGATCTCGCCGACATTGCGGAAGCTCGCACCCATGATCTGGGTCTTGTAGCCGAACTTCTTGTAGTAGTGGTAGATCTCCGTGACGGAGTGCACACCGGGGTCGTTCTCGGGCGGAAAGTCCTTGTTTTCATCGTGCTTGTACCAGTCCAGAATGCGGCCGACGAAGGGCGAAACAAGCGTCACCTTGGCCTCAGCGCAGGCAACGGCCTGGTGCAGACCGAACAGCAGTGTCAGATTGCAGTGAATGCCCTCCTCCTCCAGTTGCTTGGCGGCCTGGATGCCCTCCCAGGTGGACGCAATCTTGATCAGCACGCGGTCGCGGCCAATGCCAGCCTGATCGTACTGGTGAATAATGTCGCGTGCCTGCGCCATGGTCTTCTCGCGGTCGTAGCTCATGCGGGCGTCGACTTCGGTCGATACACGGCCGGGCACGATCTCCAGAATCTTGCGTCCAAAGGCTACCGCCAGCGTCTTGAACGCCGCCGCGCCGACTTCCTTGTCGTCCGCCTTGTTGCCGAGCTTCTCCCGCGCCTGGGTGAGCACGTCATCCACGATGGACTGGTACTCGGGCATCGCCGCGGCCGCACCAATCAGCGACGGATTCGTGGTCGCGTCCGTCGGCTTGAACTGTTTGATTTGGTTGATGTCACCGGTATCCGAGACCACCGTCGTCATGGTCTTGAGTTGGTCGAGTAGATTGGCCATCGGGCAGAAACTCCTAAGAAAAGAAAACGCGTGGGGGAGACGCGCAACGGGTCCCCGTAGGAAAACTATTGTAGCCCTACTTCAATAGATGCGGCAGCTCCTCCTGCGTCGCGCGGGACGAAGATCGGAGGCCGCTGTGGGCGCGCCGCGGCGGCGACGTCAGCCGCGCGCCGCAATCAGACGCTGGTACAACGCCACGGTCTGATCCGCAATCGCCGTCCAGGAAAACTGCGCTTCGACCCGCTTGCGTCCGGCCGCGCCCATAGCCTCCGCTTTCGCCGGGTCGGCGAGCAGCTCCGTGAGGCGCGCCGCGAGATCCCGTGCAAACCTGGCCGGATCCGTCGGGAAACTCGTCTCCGGATCCTGCTCAAAGGCGACCAGGTGTCCCGTTTCGCCCTCAACCACCACCTCCAGGATGCCGCCCGTCGCCGAGGCCACCACGGCCGCGCCGCACGCCATTGCCTCCAGGTTGATGATCCCGAACGGCTCATACACGCTGGGGCAGCAGAACACCGCGCAGTGCGAGTAGAGCTGGATGGCCTCTTCCTTGGTCACCATCTGCTCAATCCAGACGATGTTGTGGCCCACGCCCAGCGGATCGCCGGTGGCGATGGCATGCCCGTGCGGCTCCACCCCCGGCGGCGTGTGCACCTCGACGGCCGCGGCCTGGCTTAGCGGCGTCTGCTTGCGCACGGCCTCCACCTTCAGCCGCATCTCTTCCGCGATCTCCGGCGTGTCGGGAGCTCCAGCGCACAGCACCACCTGCGTCCCGGGCGGCAGGTGGGGAATCGCCTCCACCAGGTGCGTGACCCCTTTTTGCCGCGTGATTCGGCCCACAAACAGCACGTAGGGACGCGTTTCATCGACGCCATACTTGCGCAGCGCGGAGGTGTCCGGCGTGCGCTGATATTGCTGGAGGTCAATCCCGTTGTAGATCACCTCAATGCGCGCCGGATCCACATCCGGGTACGCCTTCAGGATGTCCGCCTTTGTCCCGTTCGAGACCGCCACGATCGCGTCC
>CAXTFS010000389.1:0-3198 GCA_964243395.1 uncultured Acidobacteriaceae bacterium
GGATGCAGATGATCCTTCGTCGACACGAATGGCCCACGTCTACCAAGAGGACGGGATTGTAGCATTCGTTTCGATGAGTAATTCCAATGTGGATCTAATGCGCCACGATCTACTTGAACGCTATGGCAAACCGTCGAGTTCTATGTTGTTTGGCGATCAACTGCTCTGGAGCGGTAACGACATCTCCATTGTTTTCAATGAAATAAAGAACGATGGGCAGACCGTCGGAGTCGTCCAAGCGTCTTGGGAGCACCTCAAGAAAGCACCGGCCCATAACAATCAGTTCTAAGTATCTTCGCTTTACTTTCGCCCACCAATCGAGCGATGATGCAGCAATGCAATCAGCCTTCGCCTGGCCGGGCGGTAAACGTGCCCTTGTCCCTACCCTGCTCAAGCTGCTGCCGGCGCACACGGTCTACTGCGAGGTGTTCGCCGGATCGGCCAAGCTGCTGTTCGCCAAAGAGCCGAGCCGACGCGAGGTGCTGAATGACCTGAGCGGCGATGTAACCAACTTCTTCCGGGTTGTCAAGCACCGCGGCTCAGAGCTGGCGGAGCGCCTGGAGCTGGAGTGCATCCACGCCGGCCGGTTCCGCGAGCTGCGGGAGTCGGCCCCGGCCTGCGAGGTCGATCGTGCCCTGCGCTTCGCGTACCTCACCTGGTACAGCTTCAGCGCCAAGGGCGAGCACTTCGCGCGGCCGGCACTCGCCGGAGGCAACCGCAAGCCGCTCGACACGGTGCGGGAGCTGCTCCGCCGCACGGCCGAGCGCCTTGCGGCGGTGTACATTGAGGAGCGGGACTTCGCGGAGATGCTCGGCCGCTACGATTCTCCTGATACTCTGTTTTATCTGGACCCGCCCTACGTGGCTTTCCAGACCAACGGCCGTTATGAGCCCCTGCACCAGGAACGGCGCACCGAGATGTTTGCCGCCATCGCGGAGCTCAAGGGCAAGTGCCTGGTCAGCTTCGACGATCACCCGGAGATCCGCGCGCTGGCGAAAACCAACCGCCTGCAGCTTCGGGAGGTATCGGTTCGGTACACGCTCGGGGGTACAGACAAGGCCGTGCAGGCCGGCGAGTTGCTGATCGCGAACTACCCAATTCCGGCATAATCCCCCATCGCCCAGGCCTCAACGCCTGGGCATTTCTGTGCCTGCGCTATGGTTGCGCCAGCCCGCCCAGGCCCCAACGGCCACCCAGCCGAACAGGGATTGCTGCCTCTACTCTCCAATCTACGGCACAGCCGGTGGCACCCATTCCATTCCCTTGAAAGGAGAGCGGGCGAGCCAGAGCAGGCCGGGAGTCTCCCGCGCGGCGAACCTGCACGCGGAGGCTTCCGTCCCAAATTGAGGAGAGAGACGCTATGCCGACACCTGTCGAAATCACCTGGCTTGATGCCAAAGTGCCGCCCGCCCAGACGACACACCGCCTCTGGGGCGTGCCCGCCTCGGTCACCCTGGCGCAGTGCATCATCGAGTCTGCCAGCGATAAGGGCTGGGGTCAGTCTGACCTCGCGCTCAAGGCCCTGAACTTCTTCGGCATGAAGGCGGTTGGGGATGAACCGTCGATCACCCTACCCACCTACGAGTACCTCAACGGCAAGAAGGTGCTGATCCAGGCGAAGTTCGCCAAGTACGGTACGGTGCTGGACTCGTTTGCCGCTCACGCTCATCTGCTGGCGAGCGCACCGCGTTACAAGTCGGCGATGGCGCTCACCCATGATCCAACGCTCTTTGCCGGGGCGCTCCACGCTTGCGGCTACTCGACTGCGCCTGACTACGGCGCGAAGCTGGTGGTACTGATGCATCAGCTCGACCTCTTCCAGTACGACCTTCCGGCGAAAGCCGCCCAGCAGTAGAGGAGCTACCAACCATGCAGATCAAGATCAGCCGCGCCCAGTTGGACGCCAAGCGCGCGGAGCTCAAGGCCCTCGGGGTCGACCTGACCGGCGACACCGGTACCGTCGAGCACAGCGGCGTCAAGCTGAGCTACAGCTACAACGGCGACACGCTCGACATCGAGACCGTGCACAAGCCGTTCTACGTGCCGGCCTCCATGGTCGAAAGCCAGGTTACCGCCTGGTTCGCCGGGGCCTAGCCGAACCTTTCACCGCACCACCAGTAAGACCGCGAGAGCGGAGGAGGTCATCATGTTTGCTGGCTTTGCGTCATCGCTTCCCCTGATTCTGCTCGTCATCGTCGCGCTGGCCGTCGCTGGACTGGCCTTTGCTCCCTTCCTTCGCCCCTCGGTCCCGCGGCGTCGCGGCCGCAATTGGTCGCCCCCTGGCCTGAAGCGTGTAGTGGCCTCGCCGTTGGCCGCGCTCCTGATCTGCTGCCTCGTGCTGACCGGCTGCACGGTCAAGCAGCAGCAGGACACCAAGGCAGTCATCGCCAAGGTCATTTCCTACGCGCCCGAGATCCAGCTTGCGGAGGATTCGCTCACGTCGACCGTTTCGCTGTTCGAGCCGCAGGACGCGGCGCTCATCTTCGCCGGCCAGGCAGCGTTCGACGCGGCCAAGGCGGCGCTGATCGTCGCGGGCAACGCTTACCTTGCCACGCCGAACAACGGCACCCTGGCCAGCGTTCGCACGGCGCTGGAGACGGTGCTGTCGCGCAACGCCGACCAGTTCCTGGCGGCGGCGCGCATCTCGAACCCCATCAGTCTCGCGGCCGCCAAGGCGGGGATTGTCGCGGTCCGAGAGGTGCTGCTGCTGATGGATGGCGCGCTGCAGACAACGCAGTCGACGGCAACCAACATCGCCACCGCCCAGGCTCGCACGCTCAAGCTGAAGGACATCGCGCCCTGGGTCGACCAGGCCGGCCGCGACAAAGTTGAGCAGGCGACCGGCCACAGCTACCGGATGGTCTACAGCTACGAGACCTCGCTGGGCTACTAGCTAGACAGATGATGAGGCTCGTTACTCCGGCCGCGCACCAGAACGGCGGCCGGGCTCTACTCAGGATGCGGTGTCTAGGAGAATGCGATGGACCCGAAATACGTTTTGTCTGTAAAGGTGACCAAGGTCGGCTGCGAGGATAGTCCGGCGTACGAGCTGACGCAGCAGGTCACGCACGCGGAGGTTTTCCCGGAAGGCTATGCGACGCCGTCCACCGCCCTGATCGCACGGCTGCTCGCCAAGGATTGAGCTGTGGCCACCCTCCCTGCAGCCGTCCTCACACTGCCCAGGTACCAGGCCAGCTG
>CAXTFS010000390.1:0-1609 GCA_964243395.1 uncultured Acidobacteriaceae bacterium
TTGCTGGACACTCCTTCGCTCCGGAGAGGGCCGAAGGGGAGCAGGCGTGTGGCGCGGCCCTCGCCCGAATGGGGCAGGCAGCATTCATCGGGCTGCTCCCGCCTGACGCCCGCGGCGGAATGATGTCTATGCCTTCCCGCGGGTGGAACCCCCTGGTTTGCACATCACCGCCGGATCTGGGGAAAAGCCGGATTGACCTCGCCATCCCTCTGGGGACCGGACGGCCTTTCTGCTGGCGGGTGCCTTGGCACCGAACGGCTGATCTGGGTCAGCATCCGGCGGGGACCGCGCATCCTGACCGTCCCCTGCCGGCCTCGCCGCTGGCCGGCACCTGCGCGTTCCATCACGCCGTCCTGGCCGCCCTGCGCCATCATGGCGTGGCGGGCACGGTGCACGAGGCGAACAGTATCAAGGCAACGTCGGCAGCTATGCACGCAGGGCCGTCACCGCCTGACTGGCATCCGCCGTTCCCTGCAGCTTGGATGCATTGCTCATCAGCCCGGGCTTGCCGGCTCCCACGACCGATCCCCTGTCACCACGCCAACGCATCAGGGCGGCAGAAATGGGGTTGGGCCACGCTTGCAAGTTGCCGGGCGACACGCTGCCGGAGGTCGTGCATCAGCACTGGCATCATGGCGAGGCCGCTTACGCCGCCAGCGTGCGCGCGATGACGTAAGCAGTCAGAGACCTAACATGCCTGGCAATAGTCCGACGGCTTCGGCGATCTTGCGGGCGGGTTCCGCAAGGGCTGCTATGTTCGAGACAAACACTCCCGCCATCTCAAGCTTGTCAACCACGGCCTTCAAATGCAAGCCGCCTGTGGTCGCGTCCGGTGGCGCTGCCCGCACGGCTCGGTCGAGACCTTGTAGCTCCTTATCTACAGCGCGTTGCTGAGGTTCGGACAGGCCAAGCGAGGCGACGCCGCTCCGAAGTTTCACAAAAGCATCGAGCACCTGGGTCGAGTTCACCCCGTATTCAGTGCTGGTTGCCGTTCCATTGGCACCGATAACAAATGCCTTTGCAAAAATGTCGCGTGCCCGAACGGCGGGCTGGGGCTCGGGGTATTGGCCCTCGATCTTGCTCATGTGCTTGCCTTCTGGCTGGATTGCATCGTGTTGCTTGTTGCCTGGGCGTGTGACCCAACCGCAAGGCTGTCCGCCCGGACGTCCCCACCTTGCACGAGAATGCCGCTGTTAAGGATCGTCGTGGTCCGCTCACGCAAGTCCGAAGTGTCGATGCCATGTTCATCCAGGAAGCTGACCAATTCATCAAGGACCTTGCGCTCGACAAGCTTGGCGCAAAGGTCGGCATCGGATTTCTGGAAGTGGTGCTGGAACAGGTTCTGTGCGAAACTTGCGCGCATCGTAGTCCCTGCCCCGTAATCGTAGGTCGGGTCGCGCTCGATTGCTTTTCGCCGGGATTTCATTTTGCTCTCCTCCGAGTGGAAGACCGAGTGGAAGGCGGCACCCATCGCTTCCTGCGCCTTGAGGAAGACCATCAATGGCGCGAACACGCTTACGAGCGGACCAGCAAGCAGCGATGTGACCAGGAGGCCAGCAGTCGCTGACCAGCCATCTGGAGCCACCCGGTCAACACTCCGGTATTCGTT
>CAXTFS010000390.1:1619-3192 GCA_964243395.1 uncultured Acidobacteriaceae bacterium
CAGGCTCCGCCCGCGCACTTCGCACCGGAGGAAGTACGACAGGACCAGGTCGCCTCCCCAATCAATCACCTGAATGCATTTGTAATGCCGGATACGCTGATCGTGGGATGCGATGACACGTTCTGCCTCCTCACGGCGCAGCTCCTGCCGTGGCCGGCTCGCCAGGTCTCCCCAAAGAAGCTCTCTGTCGTCACGGATATCGGTGCCGCTGACGAAGAACAAGTCCCGGCAGCTCAGCTCGGGAATCC
The DNA here is from genome assembly GCA_964243395.1 of uncultured Acidobacteriaceae bacterium. Classification (GTDB taxonomy): domain Bacteria; phylum Acidobacteriota; class Terriglobia; order Terriglobales; family Acidobacteriaceae; genus Granulicella. Next base: position 1,868 of record CAXTFS010000390.1, read on the forward strand.
CTAACCCCGTTACAGCGCCAGTAATTGCGTTGTAAAGCTGCATCGTTGTGAAGGACCGGACAGAGCTGGGCGCGCCCTCGAGCTTCGGCTTGTCAATGAACGTTGCAACCGACCACCCGCCCAACTCCGATCCACAGCCAACAAACGGATTGAAGCCGCTGTACACGATGAGGCTTTGATCGTCTTGCGGGAGCGCCGCCGCGATCTCGGGTTCGATCTCCTCCTTGGCAGCGGCCCATGCCTTGTCCAGCGAAAACGTGCGCGCTCCAAACAGCTTGGCGCGGCTACGCGCACCACGTTTCTTGGCGAAATAAAGCACGGCGCTCCCAGCCAGAGGTATGAGAACCAGTCCAGGCATATCGGAATAGGCCAGCAGGTAGAATACGCCGATTGCTCCGAAGCCGAGCCGGAAACGGTCGTTACAGGCCCGCTCCTGCGCGGCAACCCGCAGGACCAGCGACATGTCAACTCCAAACTCCGGCGCGACTGCCTTCCAACGCTCGTCGAAGTAGTCAATTATCTTGTCCCGGAACAGGGAGCCAGCCAAGATGGAGTGGCCGCATAGGAGGCGCGTCACCTGGTGCGCGCCCCGTGCGATCGGCGGCGAGCGCGTCCAGCGTACGTCATCGGCACCCGTACCGTCCTGGCCACTAGGAAGCCAAGCGGCTAAGCCGAACAATGTGCCGGCCCTTAGAATCGCTACGACGTTTGCAGGAAAAGTAAAGACGTTGTCCAACGCATCAAAGCCGCCTAGGAGGCGCGGCGCAATGCCGGCCATCGCGAGGCTCGCGGCGAGACGAAGGATCAATCCTTCCCGGCCGGCAGGTGCGCCGCTGCGTTGCAGCCATAACCCCGTGAGGACCCAGATCAGTGCCGAGAACGAGATTGCGGGCACATACGCGTCAGCCTGAAGTGAAATGTAGGCAAGGGCATCGAGAACGGATGTGCCTTCTGCAAGGGCAGCGATAACTGTCGAGGCAATCGGCACAAGCGCACCAGCAAGAGCAAAAACAAAGGCATTCCGGATGACAGCAGGGTTGTTTCGCATGGAAGCGCCCCCGAAAGGTTCAAGAGTCAGCCCTAGCAAAACTCGTAGCGCATATGTAACGTTGCCATCAAGTACTATTCTTCGGGTTTGCGGGCCGGGAGCGGCGTAATCCCTTGCCGGCCGCATCAGGCGCTAGATCGCGTTGTCGGCCCCCGCCAGCACCCGCAGCGCATCCGCCACGCCCACGCTGCCGCCATACAGCGCCCGCCCGACGATCACCCCCTCGATCCCCGGCGCCCCCGCATCGCGCCCCGCTGCATCCCGCAACGCCTGCAGG
>CAXTFS010000391.1:0-3184 GCA_964243395.1 uncultured Acidobacteriaceae bacterium
TTACCGAGAAGCGGTTCCGCAATGAGAAGTTCTACGTGCCACTGATAGACCGGGCAAGTCTGGCTGCCACTCGCACAGCTTCGGCTCTGGACGCCGGTCTGGCAGGTGCTTCCATCTGCCTGCGAGAGAGTGCCGAGGACAAGGGTGTGCTGCTGCTTTGGCGGTCCGACCGTCCTCCCCAAATTGCAGGCTGGTTGCAGACGCGATACTTGAGCTAGCCTGCCCTGGCTTTGAAGCTCCATCGAAGGGGAGCTCCACCTCGTGCCGCGCGGCTTCGTCCGCATCCGCATCCGCAACTTCGGCTTCAACGCAAACCGCCAGCGAGCGAAGCTGCTGCCGCTCTGCTTCGGACTGCTCGGCAGTTCAGCCGATCACGCCAGAGCTGAAGACATCACCGACAGTGAGAACGCCTGACCGTGATGTTCCCGAATGCCCCGCTAAATGAGCTCGCCACAATGCCGTCTATGAGGCCGCTAGAGCCTCTGTGAGGCCATGCGACCCCCGAAACGATCGCCTACACAAGCTGTTCGATTCCTTCGCGTGCTTTATCGTCCGTTTCCTGACGGGACCCCTTACACTCAAACGACATGCTGAATCGAGGCTACGCCTACACCACTGTCCTCAGCGGCAAAACCTTCGGACGAACCGTGCTCGCGCACCTCGCAAGCCTGTACCCGCACTCCACTGAAGACGCCTGGCGGCAGAACCTGCGGAGCCGCGAAGTCACCCTTGACGGCGTCGTCGCGGACGGAAGCGAGCCGCTTCAGGCGGGCCAGACCCTCGTTTGGAACCGCCCGCCGTGGATTGAACCGGACGCCCCGCAGCGCTTCGAAGTCCTGTTTGACGACCCGCACCTCCTCGCCGTCAACAAACCAAGCGGGCTGCCGACCCTTCCTGGCGGCGGCTTCCTCGAAAACACACTTCTGCGCCTTGTCCAAAAGCAGTTCCCTGCGGCACATCCCGTTCACCGGCTCGGCCGAGCCACGACCGGCATCGTCCTCTTCGCAAAAACCCCGCAAGCTGCGGCGACGCTCTCCGCGGACTGGAACACCGCCAGGGTTGAAAAGGTTTACCGGGCGCTGGCCCAGGGCGTGGCCCCGCACGACACGTACGAGATCCTCACGCCGATCGGCCTGGTCCCGCACCCGCTGCTCGGCTCCGTCTGGGCTGCCAGCGGCGACGGCAAACCGTCCCGGTCGTCGGCAACCGTGCTGGCCCGCAGCCCAGCTTTGACCACCTTCGAGGTAAGCCTCCACTCCGGTCGGCCCCACCAGATCAGGATCCACCTCGCCTCCATTGGGCACCCACTGCTCGGCGAACCGCTCTACGGCTCCACCGGTCTGCCGCTCGAGCACCTGCCCGGCCTCCCTGGAGACGGGGGCTACCTCCTCCACGCCCACTCGCTCAGGTTTTACCACCCCTCTACCGGAGCGCCGGTCGCGCTCGAGGCGTTGTTGCCCTCCGGATTCAAAATGCAGCAGTGATTTCAAGGCCGGACCGCCGTCCCTGTGTAACAATCATCGCAGCTGGGGAGGTTGAGTATGGCAAGCGCCGTTGCAGCGATCGCAAGCGCCCTGGGCGGTGCGCGGTCCAACCCGAACACAAAGAGTACCGTTACGATCGGTGACAACGTCATCCATGCGCTCGGCGTGCACTTTGGTGTGCACAACCAGCACGACTACACCGGCATGCCGCAGATGGGCTCGCTCGCCTGCACCATCGACATTACTGTCGACATGCACGACGTCAACAGCATGTCGTTCGGCACCATCCGCTCGCTGTTCGGGCTCGTTAACGGCGTGGACAGCACCAAGATTCAGGACTGCAAGATCGAATACTGGATCGACGAAACCATGCAGGACGCCATCTGCGTCTTCGTCTTCCGCGCCTGGGTGACGAGCTTTTCCACCAGCAGCACGCCCGGCACCAACCACACGCTCATGTTGAGCCTGCAACCAGAGCTCGACCAAGGCAAGTTCATTAAGATCGACATCCAGAACTAACGCTATGCCGGCCCCAACCAAGAGCGGACTCCCGCGAACCCCCTCGCCTCACGGCCGGCTGGGCCAGGCGACTCTCGCGCCGCAGCCGAGCGTACACCAGCGGCGTCAGGCAGCCAAATACGCCGATCCGCACAAGGCCGTGATCCACGTTCAGTATGTACCGCACCAGGGCTGGCGGGTGCTGAAGCCGGACGCGCCGCGCGTGCCGTACTCCGTCGTGCAGGCGCACTTTGCCGAGCGCGCCGCTCATGAAAAGGCAAAGGGTTGGGACGGGAAAGCTTGGGATGTAGACGAAGACCTCTACCAGTACATCCGGGATCCTGATTCAAACATGTACTTCAAGGTGCCGTACGACCTTGGCGCTGCGTCTGAAGCGCTGGGCCAGCGCCAAGCGTACGAAAAGGCCCATCCTTACGACCCGCGCTCGCTGCTGCAGCGCTTGTTTCAGGATGGAGGCGGCTATTTTGTAGCCGCGAACACGGTAGTCAAGTGGGCGACACTCGGCACCGTGATCGTGTACGGCATCGTCGGCGCGGCCATCGTGCTGACGTCCGCGACCACGCTCGCTGTGCTGGGCTCTATCGCAAGCTCCATCAACGATTTTGTGATGCTGAGCGAGATCACAATCACCGGCTATTTCGAGACGATCGCCACCCAGATCGCGACCGTTCTCAGGCTCGGACCGCTAGCGCGCATATTGCTGAGTGCACCGATTATTCGCGCCTTCTTCAATGCCGAGACACGGAGCGGGGGTAGTGATGCAGACGCTGCGCTGATCCGTGCGGGCTCAGGGATGAACCCGAATATTCTCAGCGGTCATGGCGGCATCAGCCCGCCCTATCCGACCTTTACCGTACCCGCCGGAACTTCTGTGACGACGTTCGTTGCGCACGGTGATTTCCTCGAAGATGACATAGCGAATGTAGTCGAGACAGGCGGAGATCTGGCTCCCTATGCGAGCCGCTTGCGGGGTATGCATACTTATCCTTCCGGCAGCACCATGCCAAATTACTCGCTGTACCCAGAGAGTGCCGGAGGGCCTATCAACATCATGGATCATCCGACGCTGGGCCCCCCGACAACGGTAACCGTGAAGACCTCGCTCGATAAGTTGCTTAGCCCAGGAATGGGCAATGTGAAGTGGGTCGCATGCTGCGAGATTTTAGACAAATAGCTTCAGT
>CAXTFS010000392.1:0-3177 GCA_964243395.1 uncultured Acidobacteriaceae bacterium
TCATGACCACAAGGCTCGTCCTTGCAGCATGCCAAAGTGCCTAACAGCCTCTAGCTCTTTCTGCAGAATCTTCTCGCGGTTCTCCGCATCCTGATAGGCAATCTGCCCGCGCTGTCCCACGTTCTTTCTCGCGTCATCCAGCTGGCTCTTCAGCCCGGCGACGATCGCCGCCTGCCGCTCATACTCCGGGTGCTTGGCGCCGAAGTGCTTGCGCACTTCCACAAACTTCTGCTGCGCCTGGTCGAGCGAGGTCTGCAACTGCTTCAGGTTGTCGCCCTGCTCGGACTGCTGCGCCGCCAGCAGCGAGCCGCCCTGCAGGCCCATGGAATCGGGCCTGCTTGCGGATGCGGTCCGCCTGCGCCGCCGTGTACTCCGTGCTCAACTGCAGCAGGCGCGCGGAGACGATGTTCGTCTTGTCCCGCGAGTCCACCACGCCCAGCTTTGTTTCAAACTCGTTCACGGCCTTGGCGGACCGCTCCATCGCCGCCCGCACCTCATCCAGCTGCTGCTCCATAAAGCTTGTCTGGCTCTTGCGGTCGATCAGCCGCGTGCTGAACACGTGCCGCATATAAGAGTCCGCGATGCCGTTCGCAACCGTCGCCGAAAGATCCGCGTCGCTCGAACGATAGCTCACCTGGATCAGGTAAGTGTTCAACGGGCGCAGGACCTTCAGGCTCTTCAGCACGATCGGCGCGTTCGGCTCCTTGCTCTCGAGCGGCAGGTTGTTCCGCTCGACCACGGGCCGCAGCACGGAGTCGCCCTGAAGAATGCGCAGCTGCGTCGCGATCAACTGGTCGGAGTCATTGCAGGCAGCGCTCGTCGCCTCCGGCCCCAGCAGGTCGGAGCTATTGCTTGGGTTCACCTCCAGCGTCGCGGTCGATTCATACATCGGCGTAAGCCGCTTCGAGATCAGCAGGGCCGCCAGCGCTATGAAGAGCGCGGCCAGCAGAATGCGCCCCGCATGGTGCCGGAGCGTCATCAGAAACGGCAGCACGGCGCCCGACGAGCTCTCCGCAGCACCGTTGCTGTCGTCCTCCAGCATGAGCCCGCGCGAATCCATCGGGTGATCTTCCACCACCAGCCGTTGCGAGTGGGCGTTCCCCATAATGCTCTCCAGACGTGCAGAAAACTCTTGTACCTTGAAGGTGTAGTGCTGATCCGAACCGCGGATTCCTCCGCTTCGCAAACAAGATGGGAGTAACAACAAAATGCAGCATTTGTATTTTGTTGTCATCCCGTAGGGATCTGCGGTTTGACTGGTGCTGTACTAAATCCAAAGTAAGACACTCTAACGAATGCCTGCGTAAACGACCGCACTCGCGGTAGCCGCCCCAAGGGTAGAGAGATGTTCGAGCACGCTCAACGTCACGCGCCGCGTGTGATTGTCCGGGATGTAGAGAATGTCGCCCGGCTCCAGATGAACATCCGGCTCCTTGCATTCCACTATCTTTCTCAGATCCACATGCACCTCGCGGCGTGGCTCCCCCGGCCCGGCCAGCCGGTACACGTACGCGAGGTCGGTCGCGTTCGGCGTGACGCCCTCCGCGCGCGCCAGCAGCGTCAGCACCGAGCTCTCGTCCGTGGTCTTCACCGGGAACACGCCGGGATGCTTTACATTGCCAAGAATCAAGACCCGGCCCGCCTCCAGCACACGAATCTCTTCGCCGCCATGCAGCAACAGGTCGCCATCCCTGCCGCGGTTGCTCATCAGCATCTGCACGCTGATGCGCTTGCTGATCAGCGCCTGGCCGGTCAACTCCGGCTTCGTAATCAGGATGTCGTCCCCCCGCGGCATTGGACAGGCCTTCCGCGCGGCTCAGCGCATCGAGCAACGTGATGCGGCCATACGCCTGGAAGCTGATGGGATGCCTGACCGCGCCGCTGACCGTTACTGTGCGGCTTTGGTACTCGGCAATCTGCACCGTCACCACCGCATGCACGACAAGCTGCGCACGCTCTCCAACTCCATCGCAATGCGCTCCGCGATCTGCTACGGCAGCAGGCCCGCCGCCTTGACCGTGCGGTCGCCCAGCATCGGCAGCTGCACCGTCCCATCCGGCGCCACGCGTACCGTGCCGCTCAGCTCGGGCGAGTCATACACGCGGACATTGAGCAGGTCGTTGGTCCCAATCTCCATCTCGGGAAGGCTCTGCGTCGTCGCCGCGGCCTGCACCGGCATGGGGTCGCGCGGCGAGCCGAACTGCGCAAGCGAGATCGCATTCGAAAGCACCACAAAGACCATCAAATTGCGCATGGGCTTGCTCCTTCACAACAGGTTGAGCGGCTTCGTCGCAGTCTCCGCTTAGAGTTTCTGACTAAGGCACCCCGTCAGACCCAGTACAGCACCCATCAAACCGCAGATCCCCACGGGATGACAACAAATTACAAATACAAGCGCCGCCTTTTGTTGTCAGTCCGTAGCGAAGCGGAGGAATCTGCGGTTCGGACCACCATTTCTTCACCTGGATGAAAGCAGTAACGCCTCAAATCCCGAACCAACCTTTGCACCCATCCCGCAACAATTCTCCCTCCATTCTCCCTCCCCTCACGCTCCATTGAGCTTGCCCCGCCAGCATAGCCGTGTACTTCCAACGCCGGCGCTCCCTCTACCGGTCTCAGGAGACACCTGCCATGCAGCCTATCTCGAAGATCTCGCATCACTGGCGCGAACCCGGCGCAACCGAGCCCTACAACACCGGCGTCTCGCTCCACAGCCACACCAGCCACTCCATCGAGACGCTCAACTTCGTCCAGGCCATGTGCTCCGGCTTCCCCTTCGCCAACCGCCTGCTCGACTCTATGACCGGCGCAGCCAGCGCAAGGGCAACCAGCCGCTGGATTTCGAGACCGCCCACTGGCGTCCGCCACTCGTTCCGCGCATGGCCTTCGATCTCGAGTTCAACCAGATCCAGTCCCTCGGCCTCGCGCCCCTCATCTCCATCACCAACCACGACGACATCCAGGCCCCGCTACTGCTGCGCAACCTGCCCAGCGCGCGCCGCATCCCTGTTTTCGGTCGAGTGGACCGTACCCTTCGGCACAACCGCCTTCCATCTCGGCATCCACAACCTGCCCAGCGCCGACGCCCTCACCTGGATGGAGGTCTTCGCCAACTTCACCGCGCGGCCGTCCGAAAGCGCGCTCGCGGCGCTGCTCCGCGAGCTCAACGACTCGCCG
>CAXTFS010000393.1:0-3170 GCA_964243395.1 uncultured Acidobacteriaceae bacterium
GCGACGGCTCGATGATCCGGATGGCCAACCTGCATGCGAACGTGCTGCAGGTGGGCGCGCCGGAGCAGCTGGCGGAGTGCTTCGCCATGCTGACCGACCGGCCAGCACGGCTGATGAACCTGCGCGACTACGGCATCGCGGCCGGCAACCCGGCCGACGTGGTGATCGTGGACGCCGAAACCCCGGCGCAGGCAGTGGCGGAGCTGCGGGAGCCGCTGGCAGTGTTCAAGGACGGGCGGCAGACGGTGCGGCGTGCGCGGACTGAGCTGCTGCGCCCGGCGCACTGACCTGGCGCTGTCATTGCGAGCCGGCTTCGGCGCGGCAATCCAGGCGTGCACGGGCTGCGGCTCCGGTCCGGCAGCGCCTGGATGGCCGCGTCGCAAGCGCTCCTCGCAATGACGGATAGGGGGGCAAACCGGTCAAAGCGAGGGGCCGGCATGAACAGGGCCACCACGGCCCACTCGGCATCGGTCAGGCTGGCTGCATACGGGATGTCATCGCGCGCAAGCTGCGTGCGTGCGGCGGAGGACCGCATGGACGGCTGTTTGAGAGCTTCGAACACTCCCAGAAGCGATCAGAGCCGCCGCGGCTCACCCCATCGCCCCACAAACCTCCAGAGTCATGGAGCGGTTTCTTAAACACTTCCGTCCTACACTCTCCTGGCGCAGGGGAGTTCCAGGCAAATGCCTATGGCGGAAAGGTTCGTAGCCCATCAGACCGCTGGCGTCGCGGCAACACCACAGGTCTCGCCCGCAGTCGCGCGGACGCTGCTCATTGAGGGCTGGCGTGGCGTGAACCACTCCTATGCCCTCATCAACCAGCACCAGATCCTTCGCATGGCGGCCGTGCCGGGAATAAAGCTGTTCCACCGCGACCTGCCGTTTGCCTTGCCTCACTGGAACACGAAGGATCACAACCCCGGTTTCGGCGCCGACGCGCGCACGGTGTTCGACGCCCTTCGTGAGCCGGAACCAGACGAAGTCCCGGACGCAGTTTACAGGATCTGTTCGCCTTTTCGAACCGATGGCGGTCGACCTGGAGCACTTCCGCCACGCGGCCGGACCGTCACCTTCATGATCACCGAAGTCGGCTTATCGCAGGCTTCGTTTGCCGCAGGCTGCGATCGCTCGGCGCTGTTTACCCAAGACGGAAACCTGATCGTCACATCGTCCGAATGGTCCAAGGCCAGGCTGGTCGAATACGGCTTCGCATCCGAGCGAGTCCGCACGGTGCCCCTGGGAGTGGATGCGCAGACGTTCCGGCCGATGTTGCCGGTCGAACGTGCCGGGCATCGAGCAGCGCTGGGCTTACGCGAGGATGAAGTCGTTTTCCTCAATGTTGGCGCGCCGCTCTGGAACAAGGGGATTGATCAACTCTTGCGAGCTTTTGCCTTGCTTCGGTTGCGCGGGCTGCCGGTCCGCCTGCTAGTAAAGGACCAGCGAAGCATTTATGGCCTGTCGATCGAGAGCGCGTTGCAGAGCGTGGGTCGTTCGCACCCAAACGTTCTGAGCGACGTCGTGCTTTCAGGCATCACTACAATTCCAGACAACCTCGCACCGTCGGCCCTGGCGAAGCTGTTTGGCATCGCCGACTGCTACGTGTCGCCCTACCGAGCGGAAGGCTTCAACCTGCCTGTACTCGAAGCGATTGCTTGCAGTCTCCCGGTCATCGTTACTCGCGGCGGTGCAACGGATGATTTCTGCACCGATGACACCGCAATGCGCATCACGGGCCGCTTTTGCCGCAAGCATGACGAAGCCGGGCTGATCGGCGCCTATATCGAGCCCAATTTCGATGAGTTAGTGGCAGCGATGGCGACCATTGCAGACGGCTCGCAGCCAGGCGCTGCGGCGGCAGCGGCTAGGCTGGTGACCCTGGACTGCTTCAATTGGGAGCGTGCAGCTCGGCAGACGTTGCGCCTGGCGTTTGGCGACGCGGCCGCCGAGGATCGTCCGGCTGCGGCGCCAGTGATCCGACTGGTCCCGAACCAATCCGACATCCTGCGGTTGCTCGGGTTGCTGCGTCCACGCATTTTGAGCGACGGCGTAAAGGTTCGACTGGGAGCACCGCACGATGGTGGTTACGTGCTGCCCGACGTCGCCTTAACGTGCGACGCCGTTCTCTCGATTGGCGTCGGTTTGGATGTGAGCTTCGACGCGGCGCTCGCGCAACGCGGTCTGCCGGTGTTTCAATACGATCATACCGTCGATGGACCGCCAACGGCTCACGAACGCTTCCACTTCCACAAACTCGGCTGGGGGCCTGAAACGGGCGGAGACTTCGTCTCACTCGAGGACATGAAGCGTCAGCTGGCGGAGGCGGGGTCGCAGCGGCCGTTACTGAAGTTCGATGTGGAGGGTGCGGAATACGAATTGCTTGCGGCGGTCGGCGCAGATGCGCTGCAGGCGTTTCCAGTTATCACGTGCGAGATACACGGCCTTGCCGGCCTGCAAGACCCGGTCTTCTACCAACGTGCATTGGACTGCATACGATTACTGACCCGGCATCATGCTCCGGTGCATCTGCATGCGAACAACTACGGCATTGTTGCCCTTATTGCCGGTGTCGCGGTTCCTGACGTCTTGGAATTAAGCTTGTTGCGTCGCGATCTCGGAGTAACGGCGGAACTTGCGCATGATCCTGTGCCTGGGCCCCTCGACCGGCCGAACCACCCGTTGACCCCTGACATCTGCATGACGCCCCTTGGCTGATCGGCCCGCGAACGCCCGTTTAGAGTGTGGTCACGCAAGCCGGCATGATACGTTACAAACGTGCAAATCTGCGATCGTCGAGCAATTTGAGCTTGGGCAGCAGCGCCTGCCTTATATCCGGTTCCCGCGCGTTGATCACCCATCTCCGACCAAGCGGCTTTTTGCCATCGGGTCTGAGCTGACCTGTTGGGTTCATATGGCAATAAAGTTTCTGCCGGCTTACACCTGATGCTGGGTGCCTTGATTAAGGTAGGCACATCCAGGACGACGAACAAGTTTTCGGAGGTGCGCGAGCGCGCGGTGCGGATGGTGCAGGAGCACGTCGGCAAGTATCCGACGCGCTAGGTGGGCGGTGCAGTTGATTGCGGCCAAGGTCGGCTGTGCCGCGCAAACGCTGCACGACTGGATAAAGAAGGCCGAGGTTGACGGCGGCAAGCGCGCCGGCGGCGGTTGCGGCGG
>CAXTFS010000394.1:0-3168 GCA_964243395.1 uncultured Acidobacteriaceae bacterium
GCATACGCTCGAACTGCAGTGCGGTCACTCCGGGGACAAAGGCCGTACCGCGCCAGTCATGCAGCAGGGCGCCGACCGGCTGTGCAACTGGTGAAAGCTGCTCCACAATCAGCTCTCCGCGATGGAGGCGAACCTGCTGCTGCAAGTCGGCGACCAGGAAGAGTGCAGGTGATCCATGCTGTCGCAGGAGCCTGCCTTCCACGGCGGCCGTGTACTGGCGGAAGGCCTCTACAGTCTTCTGTGGCGGCTGAGCGGGAGTGCGGCGGACCGCGATGAGCGGAATCAGCAGACCGCACAGCAGGGAAAGTCGGGTGTTGAGGGTTCGCTGGTTATGCACGAGCCACAGCTTGCCTGGAGCAGCCGGCGCACACAATGGGTGGCGCCTCATGCGCCGCTCCTTTATTTCTCACCGTCCAAGTGGTTGTTTCCATTGGAGATTGTGAATCTTCTCCAGGCGTACTCCCCGCTCGCAAGGCCGCATGGTTTCGATACACTTGCCGGGTGACGTCCGGCTCACCGCAACTCTCCCGCTTTCGCTTCGGCGTCTTTGAGGCCGATGCTGCAACCGGCGAGCTGCGCAAGCAGGGCATGCGCATCAAGCTCAACGTGCAGCCATTCCAGGTGCTGATGATGCTGCTGGCGAGGCCCGGCGAGGTACTCACGCGCGAGGAGATTGCCCGCGAGCTCTGGCCGGAAGGCACCTTTGTCGACCATGAGCACGGTGTGAACTCCGCGGTGAACCGCATTCGTGATGCGTTGGGCGATAGCGCGAAGAGTCCGCGCTTTCTTGAGACGCTGGCCCGTCGCGGCTACCGCTTTGTGGCCCCGGTAGAGCGAATGGTCGAAGCCGCTGAAGAGCCGCCCAGCTTGCCGGTCGCACCGGAGGCAGCCTCTGCGGCGCAGTACGTGGGAGCTTCTGAACAAGAGCGGAACGTTGGAGCTTCTGAACAACAGCCAGCCCGTGGCTTTCTTGCCACGCAGCAGGAGCTGCCCGAAGCTTCGCCTCATACGGTGCGTACCCTGTTCGTTCTGTTGCAGCTGATGTACGTGGGCTTCTACGTCGGAGCACTGGCCAATCTGCCCGAGATCGAGGACCTATTCTCCGCGCTGGATCACCAGGCAGCGATGCTGGCGATCTTGATCGTCACAGCGGCGCTGCTGATCCCGGTACGCACGTTTCTACTCACGGCCGTGTTGTTCCGCGCGCCCCGGCTGCGCGGGAAGTACCTGCAGCTGTGGCCGTTCCTGCTGCCGTTCGACATCCTCTGGTCGCTTGCGCCGTTTCTGCTTCTGCACCATATCAACGCAGGGCTGGCGCTGGCCTGCGTGGCTCCCCTGGTCTATTCACCCTTCGCACAGCGAGCGCTGATTCTTATGGGAGCGGGTGAAGTGCGGCAAAGTGGCCGATGAAGGCTGCCGGGAAACAAGCGCATCCCAGGCGGACGACGCCACCGTTTTCACCGCTGTCGAAACCGGCGCTTGAACGGCCTTCCCTGAAATTGGCGAGCGGAACGTCTCGATCCCTCTCTACTCTCCGGAGCTTGGGCCCGAGTGGTCGCTAGTTCTCCCCCGACGACCGCTGGATCCTCCTGGGATCGCTGGCTCTGAAGCAAAGCTCCACCCAGGTGTCGCCCGGTCTAAAAACTTACGGGCAAACTTTGCGATCGCTACTCACGGCAACCTGATTCGGTAGAGGTTGCGCCTTGTGATGACGCGGCTGTAGGCGTAAACGGAAGGACTTACAGCGGAATCGACCTCCCATGGGATTGCAGCACTGCTCTTTGCATTGGGGACCTCCTCGACGTTCGCAAACCCTGCCGGTGGTACGTACACATCGCAGCTGTCCCCCCGCCCTTCATCCGTCGTCACCACAGCCATATGCAGGCCCTTCTTGATCTCAGAAAACAGCAGTCGCCTGCCACCTTCAATCCACGTCAAGGAAGAAGAGTTGGGATTATGAATGGTACGCCCGCCACCGAGAACCGGAACCTCCCAGGTTTCCCAGGGTCCGGCGACACCGTAGGCGATGCGGGAGTTATCCGGAGAAAACGACGGAGCCAGTTTGAATCTCGAATCATGAGTGAGCGGGACCGGTTCGCCGCCCGGCAGCAACTTGACATAGATTTGTCCTGCCCCCATGAAGGCTTCGTCGCCGCGGATAAATGCGAGCATGCGCCCGTCGGACGCCGAGACTCCTAGATCGGTGCGTGCATCGACCTTCCGGCCGAGCGCCTGCTCAGGCGACATATACAGCGGAGTTCCGAAGAGTCCGCCCGTGGGCGCGAACGACGTAACGGCCTCGGGTTGCGAGGCGAGCAGCGTCGCCAGACCGAAGTCCAGAATCTTCGCGTCGCCCTTCGGCGTGATCATCACGTTTCCTGGTCTTAGATCGCGATGAATCACCCCATGTGCGTGCGCCTCCTCGAGGGCTTCGGCTATCTGGAGCGTGATCGCGGTCACCTCCTGGACCCCTAACGCCACCGCCCGCAGCTTTACCGCGAGCGACTCACCCTCAACGAGTTCCATAACAATGAAATCTGCACCATCCTGCTCGCCCACGTCATACACCGCAGCGATGCGCGGATGGTTCAGCTTTGCCAAGGCCAGCGCCTCTTGGCGGAACTGCCGACGAGCCTTTTCGCCGCCCAGGAGCCCTGTAGCCAGCACTTTGATGGCGACCATGCGCTCGAGTTTGTCGTCGCGAGCGCGAAACACCACACCCATGCCACCGGATCCAAGCGGCTCCAGAATGAGGTACCGGCCCAGACGCTGACCCACCTTCAGCGATGACGTTGTTGTGCTCTCCGCCAGTGTCTCGTCAGGCATCACGTAAGCGGGGCTGGACAGAAATCCGCTGCGCCTGTCATTCTCCGCCAGCAGACCTTCCACGACGCGCCGCAGCTCAGGCGCGTCGCGGCATGCCAAGTCCAGGAAGGTACCCCGCTGTTCTTGAGGCAAGTCGAAAACCTCGCCAAACAGCTCCTCCGCTCTTGCCTGCTGCTTGTCCATTCGTGGGTTCCGTTACAACGGCCGGCTCCTCGCGTAATTTGCGCTTCACAGTACCACGCGACGGAACGGTGCCATGTCTCCCGAGAAATCAGGCAAGCAGGCGGTGCTTACTCACCTGAGTTTCAGATAAAAGTAGTAAAGGAAGCTCTGCGATTCGCG
>CAXTFS010000395.1:0-3162 GCA_964243395.1 uncultured Acidobacteriaceae bacterium
GTGCCGCTGTCCAGGAACTACAACGGGCAATTCCGCAACATCAAGGTGCGCCTGGATCGGGCGTCCTACAGTCTTGCCTACCGGCGCGGGTATTTCGCGGATCCCCCGGGCAGAATATCTGCACATAGCCCGGAGAAGGCGAGTACGGTGCGTGCCTCGACGTTGCAAGGTACACCGCCCGCGACCCAGGTGCGGTTCCAGACCCGCATCCTGCCGGCGACGAGCCCGGCGTTAAAGCAGACGAGGATGCCCGAAGGGCCAGCCGGGGACCTGACCGCGACGCTGAAGGGTCCACTGCAGCGGTACATCGTGGACCTGGCCGTGGACCCGCATACGCTGACGTTTGCGGAGATGCCGGATGGCGGGCGCCAGGCAAGCGTCGAGTACATCGTGGTCGCGTATGACCCTGACGGCAAACGGCTGAACTACCTGGATCGCGGCATACAGCTGACCTACAAGCCGGAGGAGTACAAGCGCGCCATGGGCGGCTTTGTCATGCACCGGTTCGCGCTCGATCTGCCCGAGGGACCGTGTTCGCTGCGAGTCGTGGTGTTTGATCCGGCGACGGCCCGCGTTGGATCAATGGAGGTGCCGATCAATGTGCTGGGACTGTGAGCGGGGCTGGATGGTGCGTCGACTTCCACCGTCGTGGTGAAAAGATTGGCTACACTAGGACGAAATGAGTTCAGCCGACCCAAAGAGTACGTTGACCTTCCAGGAAGTCTTGTTCGCGTTGCAGCGCTTCTGGGCGGAGCGTGGGTGTGTGTTGCAGCAGCCGTACGACCTGGAAGTCGGCGCGGGGACGATGTCGCCGGACACCTTCTTGCGGGTGCTGGGGCCGAAGCCGATGCGGATTGCGTACGCACAGCCCTCGCGGCGTCCGGCGGATGGCCGGTATGGCGAGAACCCGAACCGGTTGTTCCGGCACACGCAGTTGCAGGTGATTTTAAAACCGCCACCGGAGCGTGTGCAGGATGTGTATCTGGAATCATTAGAGGCAATTGGCATCGACCTGTTGCAGCATGACATTAAGTTTGAAGAAGACAATTGGGAATGGCCCGTGGGCGGCGCCTGGGGCGTGGGCTGGCAGGTGATGCTGGATGGGCAGGAGATCACGCAGTTCACCTACTTTCAACAATGCGGCGGGATGGATCTGGACCCGATTTCTGGGGAGATTACCTATGGGATCGAGCGGCTCGCGCAGTTTGTGCAGGACAAGGATTCGATCTTCGATATCGTTTGGTCGCGGGATCCGGTGACGGGCACGGAGCTGACCTACGGAGAGGTACGACTGCACGAAGAGCAGCAGTTTTCGGCCTACGCGTTTGATTATGCGGATGTGGGCAAGCTCTGGGATCACCTGCGGCTGTATGAGGCGGAGTGTTTAGCGCTGTTGGAGCGGGCGAAGACGACGCTGGTTGCCGAGTGCGAGGACCCGCTGGCGGTGCTGCGGTTTCCTACCCTCGGGGCGTATGAGCTCGCGCTGAAGTGCTCGCACGCGTTCAACCTGCTGGATGCGCGCGGGGCGATCTCGGTGACGGAGCGGGTGGGGGTTATGGCTCGGATTCGGAACCTGATTGTGGGCGTGGCAAAGGTGTATGCGGAGCAGGGACGGTTGGCTTCGCTGTAGATGGGAAGTAGGGAAGGGCAAGAAGCAGATCCCTCCGCTGCGCTGCGGGATGACAAACAAGGCTGTTGCTGGATGACTAAGAAGAGAAACAAGACGGGACGCAATGCCTGATTTTTTGCTGGAAATCGGTTTGGAAGAGATCCCCGCACGGATGATCGCCGCGGGGGAGGCGGAGCTGTTGCGTCGCACAGTGAGCCTGCTGGAGCGGGAGCGGCTGCTGGCGCCGGGGACCGTGATCAACGAGGACAAAGCGCGGTCTTTCTCTACGCCACGCCGGCTTGCGGTGGTGGTGAAGGACGTGCTCGACGCGCAGCCGGAGAGTACCGAGGAGCTGAACGGGCCGGCGGTGAAGATCGCGTTCAAAGACGGGCAGCCTACTCCCGCTGCCGAGGCGTTTGCCCGCAAGGCGGGCGTGGCCGTGGACGCCCTGCGCCGCGTGGAGACGCCCAAGGGCGAGTATCTGCAGGCCTCGGTAACGAAGCCTGGACGCACGGCCGCGGAGGTGTTGGCGGCGGATCTGCCTCGCGAACTGGCGGCGCTCTATTGGCCGAAGTCGATGTACTGGCGGGCGGGCAAACCCGAGCGGTTTGTGCGGCCGGTGGAGTGGCTGCTGTGCATTCTGGGCGAGGCAGTGGTGCCGCTGCATTTCGGGGGCCAGGAGGCGGGCCATGTGACGCGCGGGCACCGGCTGCTGTCGAACGGGGAGTCTTCGGAGATCGTGGTGCCGGAGAGCTACATCGCGCAGCTGCGGGGCGAGTATGTGATCGCCGAGGTGGCGCTGCGGCGGCACCGGATTCGCAAGGAGCTGGACCGGGTGACGCGGGCGGTCGAGGGCGCCCGGTGGCGTGAGGATGTGGCACTGGTCGACACGGTAACGCACCTGACGGAATGGCCGTCGGTAGTGATGGGCAGCTTTTCGCCGGAGTTTCTCGGGCTGCCGGAAGAGGTCCTGGTCACCGTGATGCGCGACCACCAGAAGTATCTCGCGGTGGAGAATGAGCGCGGGCAGCTGCTGCCGTACTTCCTGGCGGTGCTGAATACGGAGCTGAACGAGACCAACGCCGCGATCATCCGGCAGGGCAATGAGCGGGTGCTGCGGGCGCGCTTCAACGATGCGCGATTCTTTTGGCAGGTAGACCGGCGCGTGCCGCTGGGGAGCCGCGTCGGTCTGCTGGAGAACGTGACGTTTCACAAGGACCTGGGCAGCTAGGCCGCGAAGACAAACCGCACCCTCGCGCTGGCGCGGCGCCTGGCGGAGGCCCTTGAGGGAGGCGGCGTCAGCGTGGATCTGCCGGCCCTGGGGCAGGCTGTAACCCTGGCCAAGGCGGATCTGACGACGGAGCTGGTGAAGGAATTTACCGAGCTGCAGGGGATCATCGGCGGGCTGTATGCGCGTGCCGAGGGCGTTTCGGCGCTGGTGAGCGAGGCCATTTACGACCAGTACCTGCCGGCGGGGAGCGATGACCGGGTGCCACGGTCGGTGGAGGGCGCGCTGCTTGGTATCGCTGACCGCGCGGATACGATCGCGGGGC
>CAXTFS010000396.1:0-3151 GCA_964243395.1 uncultured Acidobacteriaceae bacterium
TCGACGATCGCTGCGTATCCGGATCAAAGCGCCGGATGGAATCGATCTCATCGCCAAAGAACTCGACCCGCACGGGTCGTTCCATCTCCGGGCCGTACACATCGACGATGCCGCCACGCATCGTCACCTGGCCTGGCATTTCCACCACGTCCACTCGCGTGTAGCCCACGGACAGCAGGTGCTCCACGAGCATGTCAGGAATGTGTTCTTCGCCCTTACGTAGCGCCAGCGCCAAAGCGGCGTAGTGCTCCCGGCCGAAGAGGCGCATGCAGGCAGCCTCCACCGGGGCAATGACCAGACGCGCCTGTCCACTGGCGATCTTCCATAACGTCGCCGCCCGCTGCTCCTGGATCTCGCCATGGGGCGAGAGGCTTTCAAACGGCAGCACATCATGCGCGGGCAGGCGCAGAATCTCCGTAGCTTTGAGCGCTCCGGTAAGGTCGCCCGCAGCCAGGACAGCCGTGTGCAGCGCCTCGGCCGCCTTGTTGTCAGCGACCAGCACCAGGGCCGGCGCCGGCGAAGCGCGCACAAAGTAGGGCAGGTAGAGAGCCCGCGCGGTCGCGGTCAGGCCGGACACACGTCTACGCCCCGTGCCGCCGGCCAGGTGGCGGCGTACACGCGCAAAAGCGTCTGGACGCTCCAGATCCGCAAGCAGCTCGCGGACGAAGGGAAGGATCATGCAGGGTTGATTCTACCGTTGTGCGGCCACGAGCCCCTAAGCACGGGCAACGCCGCTCTTTGGGCGGTGATGGGGGGCGCGGCCTGCGCTAGGCAGTCTTGTGCGAGTGGGAAGGCTTCGCCGCGCCGGCCTCATGGGTCAGACCAACCGCCGGGCTATGCGCCCACTGCAGGTCCGGACTGCACAGGGTGTCCGCCAGGAAGTTCGGCCGCCCGGTGAGGCCGCCCGGCGAGGCGATAAATCGTGACGCCCACTGCAGTGCCCGGCCGCGCAGCGTTTTGCGGCGCACCACCAGGTCGGCTACGCTCTCCTGTTCAAAGGAGTGGCGCATCGTATGCGGCGTTCCACCGTAGATCAGCAGGCTGCGGGCCCCGTTTGCAATCTCGTGCTCCAGAAAGAAGGACCGCATGATGGTGCCGATGGAATGCTTCTCGAATCCGGCGGCATTGGTCTGCCAGTGCAGCACCGTGGTGGCACCCTGTCGCCAGCCGCCGATGAGGCTCAGCCAGCGGCCGTCTTCCCCACGCAGACCGACCAGAAAGCTCCCTGCGAGATGGGTGGCGCTGTGAACGCGGCGCTCAAACTCGGCCGCATGGACCGGGTGCAGCGATGCCGCGTTGATCTCCTGCAGATTGACGCCTCGCAGCTGCGCCGCGGCGGCTGGGACGTACTCGCAGGCGTGCTGCTTTTCAAAGCGGCGGCGATAGTAGCGCAGATTGAACCGCGTCGATTTCCCCATGCGTGCCAGGGTTTCGTCAAAGCTCGCACACAGCTGCAGGGTGCGGCCGACCTGCCGCTGCTTCCAGGCCCACAGCACCCCGGGCCAGCCCGCCAGCATGGGCTTTGCCTCCGGCTCGCCAGCGCTCTGGTAGGTTGCAAGCACAATGGTTGCGCCTCGCCCAACCAGCGCCCGCGCGGCGATGGTCGCCACGCTCGCGCGCTGTCCCTGCGGCGCGATCACGCTGCTGAAGCCGACGGCATCGCCGGTCGTCACGGCGCCCGTCCGGATGCCAAACAGACGGTATTCAAAGAAAAGGGCGGCGGCTTCGATATCGTCCGCGGAAAGGCTTCGGCCCTGGCTCTCCTCGGGGCGCAGCAGCAGTACCAGGTACGGCACCCGCCGACCGGTCACCGAGGGGTCAAGAAAGTAAGGCAGCCAGTGCATGGCGCCCGGTTGGCCGCACCGCTCGGCCAGATTTTCGAGCAGCGGCGCCAGGTCCAGAATGGCCTCGCGGCTATCCAGCACCAGATGACTGCGCGTGAGTGACGGTAAAGACGCCTTGATCATCGGGATGGGCCCTCCGCGTCTTTTCACCGTAGGTAAAGTTTAAGCCGCTGGGAATACCCCAAGTGGGTGACTTAGGTAATATTTCGCCCGCGCTGGAAACCGATTAGCCTCGTGCGCCCGTTCATGAAACCTGCTTTTCGATCGCTTTGCCGTAGATGGCCTGCCCATACTCCAGCAGGGTAACCATCAGCACACCGCCGCACACATTGCCTGCCACGGCCGGTCCGAACCATCGCGGATACGCGAGAACGGGCAGGTTCCCGGTAAGCACGGCCGTGAAGATTTCACCGGAAGCCGCGATGCAGTGGGCAAAGTTGCCGAGCCCCACCACAAACGTCAGCAGCCAGATGATCATCACGGAGCCTGAGATGGAGTGCGATCCGGAGACCAGCCACGCCGCCGTCGCGATGATCCATCCACCCATCACGCCCGACCAGAAAATCGTGCTCAGCGGCACCTCGGCGGCCTGCACGCCAAGCTGCGCGATCGCATGCACCACCGGCGGCGGCAGCGCGGGGGTCAACGAGATCAATGCCGCAAACGCCAGCGCCCCCGCCACGTTCGAAGGCAAAACAATCGCCCACAGCCGCAGCGTGTTCCAGATCTGCCTGCGTTCCGCCAGCACCAGCGCCACGGGGTACAGCGTGTTCTCGGTAAACAGCTGCGATCGCCCGACAATCACCACGATAAAGCCCAGGGGATACAACATGCGCGAAAGAACAAACGTCCGCGGCGACGTCCCCAGCATCGCCAGAACAATCCCGACGCCCAGCGCCGAAAAGCCCATAAACGTGCCGCCGGTAAAGCCGGAGATGGCCAGCGACATGTTCGACCGCTTCAGCTCTTCCTTGGCGTTGCGCGCAACCTGCTCGAAGATCTCCTCCGCACTCGGGCGCTCCAGATTCTTCTGCGATCCGCTGTCCGGCTCCCGTGCCGGCCTGGGCGCTTCCTGTTCCTCTTCCGGTCCTCCTTCGGCTGAGCCGCTGTCGCCCGGCCGCTCAGCATTTGACGGCTTGTCTTCGTCGGTTACAGCGGTGCTGCCGTCCTGAGCCATCGGTGCCCTCGTATCGTCGTTGAAGTTTGCCGCTTTCGTCGCACCAAGGAACTTGGCTGCGTTCTTTGAACTGGATTGTCCAACCTGGATGATGAAACCTGCATTTCAGATGCGCGCCTGCAGGGTGTTG
>CAXTFS010000397.1:0-3136 GCA_964243395.1 uncultured Acidobacteriaceae bacterium
TCGCTGACCGTCTCCGATCGCGCCAGCGCCTGAACGGCCAGGTCCTTGCGGTCACTTCCGGGCAGCCTTGCTGCTGCGCCAGCACATCGGTCCATCTCGCACCGCACCTGAAAACGTCAGGGTGCCATCATCCGTCCCGGAAGCGTCAACCCGGCTTTGCCAAGCTCCACGTTTAACCCAGCTTTGAACCACGCCCTGGCCAGGGCCATCCGCACTGGCTGACCCTGCTCGGTTTGGGACTGCTTCAGCCTCAGCGTGCTTGAACCGGGGCCGCTCGCCGCCTCCTGCACAGAATACCCTTTCCATCGATATCCGACCCTTATAGGCCGGTCGTTTCCGCGCGCCTTGTAACCAAAAAGGCCGGATCCTGAACCACGGCCAACGAAATCATGACCGCACGAACTGCTGTGATCAGAATCACATACGATTTCGTAACATTAGGCAAACAGAGCTCGTTAGCCAAAGCCTAACAACTGCTTTGGGTGACAGGGTTCGCCGAAAACCTTTCAGAGTAGGCAAAGTGACGGAGAATACGCACATGAACAAGTCCAACAAGACCTCGCGCCTGTCCCTGGCCAGCTTCAAAGCGACCGCCGGCGCCGCAAACGTGCAGGACCAGATTCAGGCGATCACGGGCGGCGCGCTCAGCGGATGCCACACGCCCAAGGCCGCTGCCTAGGCAATCAATGGGGAAGGACGGCTGCGCCGTTCTTCCCTTTGCTTCCACTCATAAGGGCAAACTAGGATGTGGACGATGCGCGCTTTGCTATGGGCTACGATCATGGCCGGCGTGATGGCCATCAGCAGCCATGCGAACGCGACGACGGTCGCGATGCACTACGTCAACGACACACTTGTCGCCGACGCAACGCTGGACGTTGAGCAAGGTCAGGCTGTCAGGGGAACCGGGTCGATCTCGGGCGGCGGCCTGATTGGCACGTTGCCGATGGTCCTGCTGTCTCCCGACTTTGCGCCCGCGCCCCTGGTCGCCGTGCCGTCCCGTGATTGCGGCCCAGGAATTTTCGGCTGCTACGACGTCGGCATATTTTCCTGCAATTGCAGCTTCGTTGCTGAAGACACTGGATTTGACCTATCGAGTCCGATTTCCGTGGACAGCGGCGGGATCCTTTTCCAAGTTGGCGGGACGGCGCTCAACTATCCTTTTGCTCTTTACGACGCAGGGGACGGGGCGGTGGGCGAGGTGTTGGTGGGCGACGCAGCCCCGCAACCATACCTTGACAATCAGGGAACGCCGGGCGGAACGCTGAAGGCCGAAGTTGTGCCTGAGCCACCCGTCCTGGCGCTGTTTGGCATGGCTGTCGCTGGACTCGCCTATGCCCGGCGGCATACCAGCCAACTCCCTCGGCACCCGTGATCCCACCATGGAATCGGCGTTCCTCTCCGACTCATCATGCGTGCAGCGATCAAAGGCAGGAAATACGATGATCCGCCATTCCTTTGATGCCTGGCGCAGGCGCCAGATCGGCGCTGGGCAGCGTCACCTCGCGAACGCCATCCGCACGCTGGTCTTACGCTCGGATGAAGGCCTGTTCGATCTGCTCGACTTCGATGACGATGCGCAGTTCTTGTACCCGGCGCTATTCGCCTATTTCACCGACCCTGCACCTCCGGTCGATGCGATGCAGATTCTGTATGGCCTCATGCCGCAACATCGCCGCCCGCCTCAAATCGAGCTCCGGACCGATGCCGATGGCCGAGCGTTCCTGGGTCCGCTTGGGACGATCGCAACGGATCGGGCGCTGGCCACGCTCGCGTTCAGCCGCGAGAGCGAAGGTGCGCCCTATGTGTGCACGCAAGCAGAGCGTCCAATCGCGTTTCAGTTGCGTGCGCCGCTGACCATTCCCGGGACACGCGTCGCCGCCACGCTGGACATCGATCCATTGTTCCGCCGTTTCCTCAACGTCCCCGACGGCGCGTTGGTCGGCACCCAGGCGATCTCCGCGCCGAGTGAAGCATTATCGCGACTCCTGATAGCGGCTGCGCTGATGCAAGCGCACTGCGCCCCGATCTGGCGGGAGATCACAGCCGTCACTCAGACGATCGTTCTATTCGAGGCTGGGCTACCCAACTCCTTCGCGGCCTTGTCATGCCATGGTGCGATCTTTTGCAACACGCGTATCGGTGACAGCGAGCTTGCGCTGTTGGAGGACCTGGCGCACCAGGGCGCACACGTGTTGTTCAACGCCCTTTCCCCCGACCCTCGGCGCCTGCTGACGGTCGACCCGGAAACACCTGTCCAGGATATAGCAGGAGCCGAAGGTCGCTCGATTTACGTCGCAATGCATGCATTGTTCACCTACGTCACGATCTGCCGCGTGCTCACGGGCGTGTATGAAGCAGGCACATTGTCTGAGCTCCGGGCGCACGAAGTGCTGGGACGGCTCGGCCTGACGCTGCAGAAGTTCGAGTGCGACATGGCGCTCCTCGATCAACCCAGCAACTACACGCTTGCTGGGCGTCGATGCTTTGAGGCCTTTGCGGCAGACCTGGCCTCATACAAGGCGCGATACGGCGCACGCGTCCGGTTCGACTATCGCGACCAGCCCTACGTGTTCGATTACCGGATTTTCGTGCTGTCGAACGGCGGCCCATGGCCGGCCGCATGCGAGATGGCGTCATGAGCAGGTTCCAGTTCTACCAGCAGATGGACCATATGGATTGTGGACCGACGTGCTTGCGCATGGTCGCATGCCATCACGGGCGTCTGTATGAGGCCGAATTCCTGCGCGAGAAATGCTCGATCACGCGGGAAGGCGTATCGTTCGCCGGGATCGCCGAGGCTGCCGAGGCGGTCGGACTCAGCTCGCTCGCCGTAGACGTTAGCTACGAGACGCTGCGTGACGAGGCCCCCCTCCCCGCAATCGCACATTGGCGGCAGCGGCACTTTGTGGTCGTGCATGAGGTCAAAGGAGACACGGTGCGGGTCGCCGACCCCGCATTCGGCCTTATAACCTACACGCGCGCGGAGTTCCTACGCGGCTGGCAGAGCCAGCGGCGGCAGGACGGCACCGGACTGCTCTTGCTCCTGGAGCCGACTGAGCGCTTCCATGAGGCGGAAGAACTGCCGAAGACCCGGCGCCAGGGACTGGGCTGGCTTCTGCCCTCCTTCCGGCCA
>CAXTFS010000398.1:0-3131 GCA_964243395.1 uncultured Acidobacteriaceae bacterium
AGTGTCGACAGAATCGTCACCGGGTGCACGTAGCTTTCGTACAGCACGCCAAGCACGATGTACACCGTCACCAGCGCCGCCAGAATCAGGAGACCCTCGTTTGATTGAGACCCTTGAAACGCGGCTGCTGTGCCCTGGTAATTTGCGACCACGCTGGGCGGCAGGTGTGCCTGTTCGATGGTCTTATCGATGGCATCGAGCGCCTGCCCGAGAGAGTAGCCGTGAGCCAGGTTGAACGAAACGGTCACGGAAGGGAAGAGGCCGGTGTGGTTCACGGCGAGGGGTGAGGTGGACGGGACGTACTTTGCGACAGAACTGAGTGGAACCGCGCCTCCGCCTTCCGTGGGAATGAAGTACGTGTCCTTCAGGCCCTCCGGTGTCTGCCAGTACTTTGGGGCCACTTCGAGCACAACGTAGTACTGGTTGAGCTCGCTGTAGATGGTCGAAACTTCAGCCTGCCCAAAGGCGTCGTAGAGGGTGTTGTCGAGCAACTGTGCGGTAAGACCGAGACGCGCCGCGGTTGGCCGATCGTACGTGAGCAGCGCTTGCAGACCATGATCCTGCTGGTCTGTATTTACGTCCGAAAACCCTTGGGTGTGGCGCATGGCGGTCAGCAGGGCAGGACCGTATTTGGCCAGGTCGCTCGTCGACTCGGCCTCCAGCGTGTATTGGTACGCTGCGTTGGATTGCCGCCCGCCGATACGGATGTCCTGACTCGCCTGGAGAAAGGTTGCGGCCCCAGGGACGCGCGCCAGCTTCGGACGGAGACGGTTGATCACCTCGGAGGCGCTGACCTTGCGCTCATTTAGGGGCTTGAGCGCGATGTACGTGAAGCCGCCGTTTGCCGACCCTTGCCCGCCTGTGAATCCCATCACGTTCTGCACGGCTGGATCAGACTTGATGATGCTGACCGCCTGCTGAACCGCCTTGCGCATGGCGTAGAACGAGGTATCCTGCGGACCCTGCATGCCCCCTTGCATGCTGCCGACATCCTGCAAGGGAAAGAAGCCCTTGGGCACCTTGGCGAGGCAAAAAACGTTCAGCGCAAGCGTGCAAAAAAAGATAAGCAGTACGAGCGATGGGTGATCCAGAACCCAGATCAGGCTCTTGCGGTAACCATTCAGAAGACCATCAAACAGCCGTTCGCTCCACCGGTACATGCGGCCATGTTCGATCTCGTGCTCGGGCTTCAGGACCCGCGAGCACATCATGGGTGTGGTGGTGAGCGAGATCACCATGGATACCAAAATTGCCGTAGAAAGCGTGATCGCAAACTCACGGAACAAGCGCCCGATAATGCCGCCCATCAGCAGCAGGGGAATGAACACCGCGATCAGCGAAATGCTGATGGAAAGTACGGTGAAGCCGATCTCTTCCGCGCCCTGCAAAGCCGCTTCCATGGGAAGCATGCCCGCCTCAAGATGCCGTGAGATGTTCTCCATCACCACAATGGCGTCGTCAACGACAAAGCCGCTCGCAATCGCCAGCGCCATGAGAGACAGGTTGTCGAGCGAGAACCCCGCGAGATACATGATGGCGCACGTCCCGATGAGCGAGACCGGAACGGCCACGGCGGGGATCAGGGTGGCGCGCACGTTACGCAGAAAGACGAACACCACCAGAATGACCAGCACCACCGAGATGATCAACGTGCGTTCAATGTCGAAGACCGAAGCACGGATGGTGGTGGTGCGATCGATGATGGTGACCATGTGCTGGCCGGTGGGGATAGTGGCCTGCAGGGACGGCATGGCTGCCTTCACCGCGTCCACCGTGGTGATGATGTTGGCGCCGGGCTGCCGGAAGATCAGCATTTCGACGGAGGGTTTGCCGTTCAGAAACCCTGCCTGGCGAATGGACTGCTGCGAGTTGGTGACCTGCGCCACATCTTCGAGGCGAACGGCGCCCCCGTTGTGGTACCCAATGACCAGAGGCTTATAGGCATCGGCTTTGGAGATCTGATCGTTCGCCGTGATGTCCGCGGTGGTCGTGCCGTTCGTGATCTGCCCTTTCGCAGAGTTCGAGTTCTGGCCTGCGATCACCTGCTGCACCTGCGGAAGGCTGATGCCATAACTCGCAAGCTGATTGGGGTTGACGTCCACGCGGACGGCCGGCAGCGACGCGCCTACGACCAGCACCTCACCCACACCGCTGATCTGCGACACCCGCTGCTCAATGACCGTAGACGCCTCGTCATAGAGCGCGGGGACGTCGTAGATATCGGACTGCAAACCGAGCACCATGATGGGAGAGTCGGCTGGATTGACCTTGCGGTAGGTGGGATTGGCCGGCAGGTTGGAGGGTAGGTAGCTGCGAGCGGCGTTGATGCCGGCCTCGACGTCACGGGCAGCGCCGTTGATGTCACGGTTCAGATCGAACTGCAGCGTCACGCTGGTGGACCCGAGCGTGCTGGACGACGTCATCTCGGTGACGCCGGCGATATGGCCGAACTCGCGCTCCAGGGGCGTGGCGACCGAGGAGGCCATGATGTCGGGGCTGGCGCCCGGCAAACTCCCGGCAACGCTGATGGTGGGGAAGTCCACCTGCGGCAAAGGCGAAACCGGCAACACCACAAATGAAATCGCTCCCGCGATCGCCACGGCCACAGTGAGCAGCGTTGTGGCTACCGGCCGCTCGATAAAGATGCGCGAGGGGTTCATGCGTGCGCCGCCGCGTGTTGATCCGGCTTCTCGATCGTGCTCTTGTTTGGCTTGCGTCCGGCAAAACGTTCTCCGAGGTTGTCGAAGAAGATGTAGATCACCGGCGTGGTGTAGAGGGTCAGCACCTGGCTGAAGAGCAGGCCGCCCACGATCGTCACGCCCAGCGGCTTACGCAGTTCTGAGCCGATGCCGGTGCCGAAGGCCAGGGGAATCCCGCTGAAGAGCGCGGCCAACGTGGTCATCAGGATCGGCCTGAAGCGCAGCAGCGAGGCCTGATAGATAGAGTCCGTAGCACTCAGGCCATGTTTGCGTTCTGCCTCAAGCGCGAAGTCGACGATCATGATGCCGTTCTTCTTCACGATGCCGATCAGCAGGATGATGCCGATGATGGCGACAATGTCCAGATCCAGGTGGAAAAGTTGCAGCGCGAGCAGAGCGCCCACCCCGGCCGAAGGCAGCGTGGAAAGAATG
>CAXTFS010000399.1:0-3129 GCA_964243395.1 uncultured Acidobacteriaceae bacterium
CTTGGCTACGCGGGGCTTCGGCGGGGATGGTGGGCCGGCCTTGGCGGCTTCGTTCTCCGGACCGCGTGGCCTGGCCGTAGCGCCTGGTGGAGTCTTGCTAATCGCGGACGAGGGCAACGAGCGCGTGCGCAGCGTGAGCTCTGCGGGGGCCATCGCCACCGTGGTCGGCAGCGGCGTTGAGGGCGGAAGCGTGGACGGGGCCGCGGGTGCGAGTGCGTCGATGCGTGCCCCGCGGGCCGTGGCGGTGTCCTCGTTTGGCGCGGTGACGGTGGCGGATACGCTGAACGGCACGGTGCGGGAGCTGCTGCCGGCGAATACCTTGTTTGAGCCGGCAGGGCTGGTGCCGGGCAGGTTGACCGCTGTGACGGTATCGACCGCGGGGACCGCGTCGGGCGGGCAGACAGCGCCCATGACAGCGCCCATGACCGCGACCATGACCGTGACCGGGGCTGCCGGAGTGCCGCAGGGCACGGTGCAATGGAGCCTTGATGGCAACGTACCGGTTACGGCGACCTTGAGCGGCGGCGGGACGACTTTGGACCTGTCAAGCCTGCCTGCAGGCTCGCACACCCTGACTGTGAGCTACCCGGGGGACGGGCTCAATCCAGCGACGACGGCCGTTATCGCCCTGGGCGGCCCGGTTGCGTTGCTGGCCACCGCCGACCCGGCTTCTGCCGAATACGGGGCGCCGGTGCCCATGCTGACCGGAGAGCTCGCGGGCGTGTTGCCGGGGGACGTGGGCGCTGTCGCGGCAGTGTTCACGTCGGCTGCGGGTGCGGCGCCGAACGTGGGGACGTACCCCATCACAGCGACGCTGAGCGGGCCCAGGAGCGCGGCCTACACGGTCTCCATGGCCTCGGGTTCCGGCGCGTTGCGCATCACGCAGGCGGCGAGCTCGATTGCCCTTGCGGCCACTGGAACGGCCTATGTTGGCATGCCGCTGGAGCTGACGGCCACCGTGGCTTCCACGACAACGGGACAGCCCACCGGCCAGGTGCAGTTTCTGGATGGAGCGACGGTGGTGGCGACCGCGCCGGTCAGTGCGGGGATGGCGATCGGGCTGTACGCAGCGCCGCCAGCAGGAAGCCGGAACCTGACGGCGCAGTACGTGGGCGACCGGAACTTTCAGCCGAGCACATCGGCGCCTGAGGTTGCGACGATCGCACCCATGCCCGATTTCGCAGTGAGCGTTTCGGGCTCGAACGCGGCTTCGGTTACGGCCGGTGGCAATGCGACGTATAACCTCAACGTGACGTCCTTGACTGGTTCGTTCACGGGTGCGGTCTCGTTCAGCGTTGCCGGCCTGCCGCACGGCGCTGCAGCGAGTTTTTCTCCGGTGTACGTGGTGCCGGGGGTAAACACCGCGGCCGTGACGGTCACCGTGCAGACGAGTGCCACGGAAACGGCGCACAACTCGCCGAGGGATTACCGTGACCGCACGCGGGGACGGGGCGTGATGACGCTGGCCTGTGTCTCCGGAGTTCTGCTGGCCAAGAGGAAGCGCCGCCGCATGTCATTGCTTCTGTTAGGGCTGGGACTGCTCGCGGGTTGTGGCGCCCGAACGGTCGACGAGGGTCTGCAGGGCGTAAATAGCCAGAGCTACGCGCTGCAGGTGACGGGTACCGGGACCAATCTTGCGGGCGCAGTTGTGACCCACGCCGTCACTCTGTCACTGGCCGTGCAGCAGTAGCGCGACGGATACAAGCCAACGAGCGCACGAACATGGGCTGGCGGCTCGGGTGTGAGACAAAGCAGCGCCAATTCCCGCTTTGGGCATCTATCGGAACTGTCGTCCATTCAGTGTCCGCACGAGTGCCCTGCTCAGTGCCCCAAATGAAAGAGAGATTATGCAACGCACCTTGCTGCCCGGAAAGCCCTATCCCCTTGGCGCGACGCCGACCCAACTCGGCACAAACTTTGCTTTGTATTCAGAAAATGCGACAGCGGTCCAGGTCTGCTTTTTCGATGAAAATGGCAAACAGACCGATTGTCTCGCTCTGAAAGAACTGACCGCCTTTGTATGGCACGGCCTGGTACGTGGCATCAAGCCCGGACAGCGCTATGGGTACCGTGTTGAGGGCCCGTGGCAGCCGGCAGATGGATTCCGTTTCAACTCGGCCAAGCTGCTGGTCGACCCGTACGCAAAGGCCATCACGGGCCAGCACGCGGACGAACACAAGCCAACGCTGCCAGACTCCAAGGGGCCAATCTACCCCTACGATGTCACCTCGGGCGACGACACCAAGAAGGACGACACGGACGACGCGGACTTTGTCCCCAAGAGCATCGTGATCAGTGACGATTTTGAGTGGGACGGCGATCAGTTGCCCCAGACGCCGCTTGCCGAGTCGATCATCTACGAGGTGAACGTCCGCGGGTTTTCCAAGCGCAATCCGGAGATCCCGGAGAAGCTGCGCGGAACCTATGCCGGCATGGCGCACGAGTCAAGCATCGCGTACCTGACAAAGCTGGGCGTCACCGCCGTGGAGTTGTTGCCGGTGCATCACTTCATGGATGAGGGCCACCTCATCGACCGCGATCTGCGTGATTACTGGGGTTACAACACGCTGGGCTACTTCGCGCCGATGTCGCGATACAGCTCCCGCGGTGATGGTGGCGAACAGGTTAACGAGTTCAAGGAAATGGTTAAGCGCCTGCATGCTGCAAACATCGAGGTCATCCTGGACGTGGTTTACAACCACACCTGCGAAGGCAACGAGAAGGGGCCGATGCTTTCGCTGAAGGGCATCGACAACACCACGTACTACCGCACCGTGCAGGACGATGCGCGCCACTACATGGACTACACCGGAACGGGCAACACGTTGAACGTGTACAACCCGCAGGTGTTGAAGCTGTTGATGGATAGCCTGCGGTACTGGGTGCTGGAGATGCATGTCGACGGCTTCCGATTTGATCTTGCCTCGACCCTTGCGCGTGAGCTGCAGGATGTCAACAAGCTCGGTGCGTTCTTCGATACGATTCACCAGGATCCGACGCTAGCGGACATCAAGCTCATCGCCGAGCCGTGGGATGTGGGCAGTGGTGGCTATCAGGTGGGCAACTTCCCGGTGTTGTGGGCGGAGTGGAACGGCAAGTATCGCGATACCGTTCGGCGCTTCTGGAAGG
>CAXTFS010000400.1:0-3104 GCA_964243395.1 uncultured Acidobacteriaceae bacterium
GCAAACAGGGTAACTGGTAGTTGCGCCCATTCCTGCACTATTTTTAGGCTTTGCCGCGGTAGCGCAGGCTGGCCGCATTGCGTAGCTGCAGCGCCGGCAGCCCTTCGCTCAGCAGCTCTTCGGCGCAGCGTATGGCGCGGGCGAGGGGCTCGCCTTCAAGGTGTCGCTCCGCGGGCCGGGGCAGGTGGTTGTACCAAACGTCTTCGAAGGCGAAGTCAAGGCAGATTCGCTTAAAGCAGTGGTCCAGACGGATGGGCCAGCGCTCCTCGCGCGCCATGGCCGGCAGCGCGATCTCCGTAAGCTGCTTGAAACGAGCAATCGCGCCGACGACATCAGGCGACCGTTCGTGGGATACCGTGCGAGGCATCACACGATGCTAGCGGTTCACCACGTTCGGCGCCGTTTTGGTGATCCCCTCGCCTTTGTGCGGTACGAATGAATCTGAACGCCAAGGCATCGCCAATGCATCTTTTTTTGCCGGAGCTCTGCCCAGATGCCGCAAACCATTCTTGTACACGCCCACCGCGGAGGACGCGCGTTTCGCCCGGAGAACACACTGCCTGCCTTCCGTTATGGCATGGAACAGGGTGCGGACGCGCTGGAGCTGGACCTCGCGGTCACGGCGGACAACATCCTCGTCGTCTCGCACTCGCCGTACCTGACCGAACCCACGCCCGTAGGCCCGGCCGAAGCAGCGAGCGAGGCGCGGGAGCGCCACTGCGATGGCCCCGCGCTGCCGCCCGGTACGCCGATCCGTACCCTCACGCTTGCGCAGCTGCGGCAGTACGACTGCGGCGCGCACACGCCCTCCGCCTTTCCGCAGCAGATCGCCGTGCCACACACGCCCATTCCCACCTTCGACGAGGTGCTGGCTCTGGCTCCGCTGGGGCACTTCGACTTCAACGTCGAAACCAAGATCTTTCCAAATCACCCGGAGTTCACGCCGACTCCCGAGGTCTTTGTCGGCTTGATTGACGACGCGGTGAAGCGCCATAGCCTGCAAGCGCGCATGATCCTGCAAAGCTTCGACTTCCGCACGCTGCGCGTCATGAAACGACTCAACCCGGAAGTACGGCTTTCGGCGTTGTTCGGAGAAGTGAACGACGACAGCAGGATGGGCTTCACCGATCCGAACAGGAGCTTTCTGCACATGGCTGAGACTTCGGGCGCAGGAATCCTGAGCCCTGACGCAGGCCTGGTTACGCCCGAGAACGTTGCAGCGGCGCACAGGGTTGGCCTGCAGATTGTTCCGTACACGGTGAACACGGCGACGGGATGGCAGCGCATGGCCGATGCCCAGGTGGACGCGATCATCACGGATGATCCGGCAGGGTTACTTGCGTGGCTGCGCGCGCAGACACCACCGCTGCACCGTTGATGTACTCCGTGCAAACAGCGAGGCCGGGATTGCTCCCGGCCTCGCTCTTTGCTGGTCGTGTTGTGGCTTAGACGCCGGCGCCCACGGGCTCCTTTTCGAGCTCCTTGGCGGCGGCAAGCTCGGCCATCTGCTTGCGCTTCTTCTCGGCCGCGTTCTGGCCCAGGTCGGCGGCCATCTTCTCGGTCGTGAAGGCCTCGATGACGTCGCCCACGCGAATGTCCTTGTAGCCGGCGAGGTCGATACCGCACTCCATGCCCTGACGGACATCCGCGACATCGTCCTTGAAGCGCTTGAGCGAGGCAATCTTGCCCTTCCAGACCTCGGCACCCTCACGCTGCACACGCACCTGCATGTCGCGCTTGATCTGGCCATCGCGGACCACGCAGCCGGCAATCTGCCCGACCTTCGTGATCTTGAAGACGTTGAGCACCTCGGCCCGGCCTTCGTAGTTCTCGCGATACACCGCGTCGAGCAAACCAAGCATGGCCTTGGT
This sequence comes from uncultured Acidobacteriaceae bacterium, assembly GCA_964243395.1. Taxonomy (GTDB): domain Bacteria; phylum Acidobacteriota; class Terriglobia; order Terriglobales; family Acidobacteriaceae; genus Granulicella. Next base: position 1,872 of record CAXTFS010000400.1, read on the forward strand.
CATCTCGTCCTGCAGCTCGTAGATGATCGAGTGCAGACGGATTTCCACATTTTCGCGATCGGCCAATTCCTGCGCCTTGCGTTCCGGCCGGACGTTGAAGCCGATGACCACAGCGTTGGATGCTGAAGCCAGCAGGATGTCCGACTCGGTGATGGCACCGACTCCTGAATGCAGCACCTTGACCCGCACCTTTTCGGTCGACATCTTGACCAGCGAATCGGCCAGCACTTCGACCGAGCCACCGACGTCACCCTTGAGGATGAGGTTGAGGTCCTTGACGCCGGCTTGCTTGATCTGCTCGGCAAGGCCTTCGAGGGACACACGCGAGCTCTTGGAGAGCTGCGCCTCGCGCTCCTTAAGTTTGCGGTACTGCGCAATGCCCTTGGCCTTGTCGCGGTCCGCCATCACCAGGAACGTGTCGCCCGCATCGGGGATCGACTCGAGACCAAGGATCTCGACCGGAGTCGAAGGTCCAGCCTCGGTGATCGCCCGTCCGCGATCGTCAAACATGGCGCGCACCTTGCCGAACGTGTTGCCGACGATGTAGGTGTCGCCCGTGCGCAGGGTTCCGTTTTGGACGAGGATCGAGGCCACCACACCGCGCCCACGATCGAGCTTGGCTTCAATCACCGTACCGACCGCCGGCCGTTCCGGTGTTGCCTTCTGTTCGTTCGTGTCGGCTACGTAGCAGATCATCTCCTCAAGGCCATCAAGGTTAAGCCGCTTCTTCGCCGAAACCTCGACGAACTCTGTGTTGCCGCCCATGGAGGTGGCCTGCACACCGCGGCTCGCCAGCTGCATCATGACTTTGCTGGGGTCCGCACCGGGCTTGTCGATCTTGTTGACCGCCACAATGATCGGCACCTTGGCCGCCTTCGCGTGGTCGATCGCCTCCAGCGTCTGGGGCATCACGCCGTCGTCGGCCGCAACCACGACCACGACGATGTCGGTGATCTTGGCGCCGCGGGCACGCATCCGGGTGAAGGCCTCGTGACCGGGGGTATCGAGGAACACGATCTCACGGCCGAACGCCGGGCTGTCCGGCTTGGACACGTGAACCTTGTAGGCACCGATGTGCTGCGTGATGCCACCGGCTTCGCCGCTGGCCACATCGGTGGAACGAATCGCATCGAGCAGAGACGTTTTGCCGTGATCGACGTGGCCCATGACGGTGACGACGGGCGAACGCACGACCTCGACCATGTTCGAGGTGTCCTCGAGCAGGCCCTCGAT
>CAXTFS010000401.1:0-3103 GCA_964243395.1 uncultured Acidobacteriaceae bacterium
TTGGCGGCGTGCCGGGCGGTGTTGTTCGCGCAGCTGGTGGATGATCCGTCGTCCTGGCCCGACCGGTTCCCGACTGAGCCGGCTCAGGATGCCGAGCGGCGGCGGCTGCATCGCGTGATCGAGGCGATGGTGCCGTGGGAGGCGTCTAACAACGAGGCGATCCTGAACGCGGCGCGGTGGGAAATCGCGCGCTCGGTGGCTTGGGGCCTAGGCGAGGAGCCGCCGGCGCCCGATGATGGCCCGGCCATCCTCGACTACCTGCAGACCAAGGCGCCGCCGGTGTACGACCCGTTCTCGGGCGGCGGCTCAATCCCGCTGGAGGCGCAGCGCCTGGGCCTGCGTGCCTACGGCTCGGACCTAAACCCGGTGGCGGTGCTCATTGGCAAGGCCCTGGTGGAAATCCCACCCAAGTTCGCCGGTCGACCGCCGGTCAACCCGAAGTCCCGCGCCGAAGCCGCTAACGGCCAGATCCGTGCCTGGAAGGGCGCGCAGGAGCTGGCGGAGGACGTTCGCTATTACGGCCATTGGATGCGTGACGAGGCTGAGAAGCGCATTGGCCACCTCTACCCTAAGGCGACGCTGCCGGACGGCTCGCGCGGAACCGTAGTCGCGTGGCTGTGGGCCCGCACGGTCCGGTCACCTGACCCGGCAGCTAAGGGTGCTATGGTGCCCCTAGTCACGTCACTCATGCTGTTGACCCAGGAAGGCCGGAAAGCTTGGGCCGAACCCATGATTGACACTGCGGCGCAAGACGGATGGCGTTTCGAGGTCAGGTCCGGAGTTCTCTCTGAAGCTGACGAGAATCGGCTGCGGAAGGGCACGAAGGCGGCGCGGGCGACGTTTGCTTGTGTCCTCACGGGCGCAACAATCGGCGGAGCCTACATTGACACTGAGGCGCAGGCAGGGCGTTTATCGGCTCGATTGATCGCCATCGTCGCAGAGTCTGTCCGGGCGAGAGTTTACCTATCCCCTGACGATGAACACACCAGTTCTGCTCGTTCGGCGGCCAATTATGTAGCCGAGCATCGCGATCAGATGGAGGTCCCGCGTCAGGAATGCAGAGGCACGTTTGGCAGTAACGCACAAGGTCGGCGGTACTGCTTCAACACATTTTCTGATTACTTCACTGATCGTCAATTAATCGCCCTCACGACGTTCTCGGATATAGTTGCGGATGTGAGGAAAGAGGCGCTTGAGCACGCAAGAGCTGCCGGCTTAGCCGACGACTCTCGCTCGCTCGACCAAGGTGGCGACGGGGTAGCAGGGTACGCTGATGCTATTGCAACTTATCTGGCGTTCGCTGTTAGCAAGTCGTCGACTCGGTCGTGTTCGCTCGCTATCTGGGAGACTGGAATGGGTCGTCTTGCCGGAGCGATGGGTCGGCAAGGCGTTCCTATGCAATGGTCCTTTGCGGAAACTAACCCACTTGCTGGTGCAGGAGGTGATATCGCCGGCACCGCCGTGTCAGTGGCGGAAAACCTGCACAACCTTGGCATAGGCGGTGTTGGCTCGGTTCGGAACCTTGCAGCGCAGAGGAACTCGTTTGCGGACGAGCCTGTCATCATTTCAAGTGATCCGCCTTATTACGATAACGTAGGATATTCAGACCTTTCTGACTTCTTCTACGTTTGGCTTCGGCGTTCACTGTCCGAAATATGGCCAGAGCTTTTCAGGCGTCTTCTGACGCCAAAAGACGACGAGTTAATTGCGGAGTCCTATCGGCACGGCGGACGATCTGAGGCGGAAGCCTTCTTTATGAAGGGGATGGCTGATGCGCTAACGGCGATGCGGAAGGCGGCCACGGAAGTAGCACCACTCGCCATTTACTATGCATTCAAGCAGTCTCAGGCGGGAGAGGAAGGGATCGCATCGACGGGCTGGTCCACCTTTCTCCAAGCTACCGTGGATGCAGGACTTGTTATTGATGGAACTTGGCCGGTGCGAACGGAAGCAACGAACGCCTTAAAAGCAAACATTAATGCGCTTGCCTCATCGATTGTCCTCGTATGCCGGAAGCGAGTGGGCAATGCAGCGGTTATCACGCGCGTCGACTTTATCCGCGCGCTCAAACGTGAAATGCCCGCAACCATCGACGCTATCCGAAAGGCCGGTGTTGGCCCTGTGGATATGCAGCAGTCCGTCATCGGCCCCGGAATGGGCGTGTTCTCCCGGCACGCGAAGGTGCTGGAGGACGACGACAGCGCCATGACCGTCAAGACCGCGCTAGCGGTGATCAACCGCGTCTGGGAGGAGATCGAGAACGAACTTGACCAGGCATTCGACCCGGAGACGCAGGTAGCGCTGGCCTGGTACGCGACCTATGGCTTCGACGCGCGCGCCTCGGGCGAACTGATCACGCTCACCACTGCCAAGAACACCTCAGATCGGGCACTGTTCGCGTCCGGCGTGTTCAAGGACATGAAGGGCAAGGCCGGGCTGACCCCGCGCGAGGAACTGCCGCTGGGTTGGTCGCCGGCGAGCGACAGGATGCTGACCGTCTGGGAGTGCGTGCAGCATACTGCCCGGGTGCTCAACGCGACCGATGGCGGCGGCGAGGCGGCGGCGGAGCTGGTAGCGCAGATGGGACCGAAGGCAGAGGAGGCGCGGGCGCTGGCCTATCGCCTGTTCGAGATCGCCACCAACAAGGGCTGGGCTGCCGAGGCGCTGGTCTATAACGAGCTGGCGCAGGAGTGGACGAAGCTGGAGGACCGTGCTGCGGCCCTCAGTGACACAGGCCGCGCGCCCGGCCCGAACCAGGCCGCCTTCGCCTTCGACGGAGCCGTGTGATGTCCACCGAGAAAGAAACGCTGCAACGCGTGCAGGCCGGGCTGAATCACCTGCGCCGGGGGCTTACGCCCTTCGTCGAGGGCTGGATGCGAAAGAGGCACGGCAACCGCTGGCTGCACTATGCCAGCCGTGCCGCTGGCGGGTCGCCCAACACGCCGCTGGATGAGTACGGCTTGCTGAAAACGATGCTCGACAGTTGGCGCGAGGTGTTCGACGAGGCGTTCGGCCGGGCCGACAAGCAGCGGGCGCGCAATTACGCCTCCATGGCGTTGGAGGCGCCCAATGCCACCGCGCACCTCTCGATCCCCATGCAGAA
>CAXTFS010000402.1:0-3089 GCA_964243395.1 uncultured Acidobacteriaceae bacterium
GTAGAAAAGGTCCACGCTGTAGTTCGTGTCACCCATGGTGTCCGTAAACGCAAAACCGTTCCCATCCACCAGTTGCGGACCATCCGGAAACAGCAGGTTGTCGTTGCTCAGCGCACCGTACGGCAACAGCCCTGTAACCCCGCTGCTGTCGCCCGAGATCGCCGTGATCGTGTACCCACCCTGCGCATTCGGCGTTGTCCCGGTCGTGAGCGTGCCCGACCCGGAGACGCCCCCACCCGACCCCGTCGTCGGATCCATCGTATCTGCCCGCGCAACGACACTCATCCCGGCAAGTGCCACAAAAGCCAAACCCAGCCCGATCCGCATAAAACTCCTCATTGGTACGTCTAGGCATACTAACCCAAGGTAACCGCAACAACGGTTACTAAAAAGAGCCTCTTGCGTCGGCTGTTTCAAAGGCCTTGTTCCCTCCGCAGCACGCCGGGAGTAAGCTGAACGCATGCGGAGCCGGCCTGCACTTGCGCTTTCCGTGGTCTCTCTACTCCTAAGCCCCACCCTGCCCGCCTGTGCCCAACGCGGTGGCGGTGGCCATGGTGGCGCCGGCGGCGGCCATGCCGGCGCCGGCGGCGGGCATGCCGGCGGAGGCTTCTCTGGCGGGGTCAGCAGCGCCCGTGGCGGAGGGTACGCAGGCACGCATTTGGCTCCCAGGACAGGGTCAGGACCGCAGCGTTACAGCGGGCAGTTCTCGCGCTATGGCGGCCAGCATGCCGGCTTTGCCAGCCAGAGGTTTGGCCCACGCGCTGGCTATGCTCCAGCCGCATCCAGCTTTGCTCGGGGGCGGGCTGGCTTGAGTGGGATCAACCCGATCCGCCCGAGCTTCTATTCCCGAACTGGCGGCAACCTCGCAGGAGCCGGCGGCGGCGGCCGAGGCAACTACTCACGCATCGGGTACCCGCGATTTCCATACGCCCACTTTGGCCCCAGCTATCCGGGCTATGGTCGGGGTTACGGTGTGGGCTACGGCTACGGGTTTCCGCTCTTCAACCCATTTCTGGGCGCGTTTCTCGACTGGCCGATCGATTCGTCCTGGAATGATTCGAACTTCCTGTACAACAACGACGCGTCAGTTGCCGACGCCGAATCGTATGATCCCGGTCAGCCGCCCGACACCTACGCCGGCCCGGCACCGCTCTACCAGCAGGGATACCCGCAGCCTGGAGCAGCACCGTATGCGGGCGCACCGTTGGCACCGCAGGCGCCGGCACAGGAAGAGGCGGTGACCCTGATTTACAAGGACGGACGGCCGTCCGAGCAGATCAGGAACTACGCCCTGACGCGAACGGCGTTGTATATCCCCGGGCCGCACGTTCGGGAGATCCCGCTCAGCCAACTTGACCTCGCGGCCACCGAACAGGTGAACCGCGACGCCGGCGTTGATTTCCGGCTACCCAAAACACCGTAGGGCCGTGCCCGAAGAGATCCCGGCCTAGCCGGGGATCCCGAGAACGAAGACCAGGCCAAAGAGGATCAGCAGGACAAGCCACCACCGATCAATGCCCGCTCCGAGCGATTCGCTCCAAGAGTTCCGTATGTGTTCCGTGTGCGCCAGATGATCCGAGTGATTCACGCTGTGCCCTCCGCTTCCACTCCATCCTACCCAGATCTCGGCAGTTCTGCTTCACCCCAGCCCGGCCCGGCAGCGATCAATTTCGAAGCCTGTGATGAAACGTCCGTGGCGAAACAGGTTCTGCCGAAGTATGCTTCCCCTGAACCATCGTTACAGTCGTCCGCCTCACAGGCACAGAAATCCGTACCAAAGGCCCACACTTGGCTCTTCCGCAGATTCAGATCGGCGACGGCTTGCTCGGGGAGGCGTTGCTGTCCTCGGTTGAGGTTCGGCAGGCGCTGAACGAGCACTGGTGGTGCACCATCATCTGCCACGACACGGAAGATCGGCGCATCCCCACCGAGCAGCTCCTCGGCCAGTCGGTCACAGTAAGCACGCTCGACGCCGAAGGCACCCAACACGTTCACTTCAGCGGCTTTATCTACGACGTTTCGCTGACGTATGAGATCTGGGGCAGCTACACCGCGCACCTGATTGCCGTGAGCGACAGTTTTCGCCTGGACGTCACGGCCGTCAAGCAGTACTACACGGACGCGACGCTTTCCTCGGTTGCCGGCATCGTCGCGGGACGCGGCAGCCAGACGATTGCCGTCAACGCTCCCGACGGCAAGCCGCTCGACTATGTTCAGTACGGCGAGACCGACTTCAACCTGCTGCACCGCCTGGTCGACGATGCCGGCGCCTGGCTTCGACCCAAACAGGGTGGCGGCGTGGAGATCTTCACCGCGTTTCAGGCGGGCACGTCCGTAGCCTGGCGCGCCGAAGGCGACGGCCTGGTCAGCTTCAGCCTGAGCGGCGCGATGGTGCCGCCCAGCTTCAGCGGCTCGCATTACGACCACCACGTCATGCAGTCGAACACCTTCACCGCCGTGAGCAAGCCGCCGGCGTTCTTCGACGGCGCGAGCGCTCTCACCGGCGCTGTGCAGACGGCATCCCAGGCGCTGCCTTCGGCGTTCGAGCCACAGCGGGCCCGGGCCATGGCACTCGACACCTACGGGGATCAGTTGCAGGCCGAAAGCGAGCGTGCGCTCGGCGCGGCCGTCACCGGCGAGGGCCGGTCGCGCAACGGGAACCTCAAGGCCGGCGACACCGTCACCCTCACCGGCGTGCTGGACGCGCACGGTACCTACGGGCTCGTCCGGGTGACGCACCAGTGGACGCCGCATGGGTATGTCAACCACTTCCTCTGCACACCGTGGAAGAACTACCGCAACCCCCAGCCACCCGCCATGCGTACCTGGGAAGGCGTCGTGCCGGCGCGCGTCACGGCCCACGACGACCCCAAGAAGATGGGGCGGCTGCAGGTGCAGTTCTTCTGGCAGGGAGACGGCAGCACCCACTGGGCGCGCATGGTCAGCTCGCACGCCGGCCCCGATCGCGGCCTCATGTTCATGCCCGAAATCGGCGACGAGGTTGCGGTCATGTTCGAGGACGGCGACCCCGAACGCCCCATGATCGTCGGCTCCCTGTGGAACGGCGTACAACAGGCCCCGCGCCTCGG
>CAXTFS010000403.1:0-3088 GCA_964243395.1 uncultured Acidobacteriaceae bacterium
TCGTTCAGATCGACGGCAGTGAGCACCGCTGGTTCGAGGGCCGCGGCGAGCCCTGCACGCTGCTGGTCTTCATCGACGATGCTACCAGCAAGCTGATGCAGCTGCGCTTCGTGCCCAGCGAAAGTACCGACTCGTACTTCGCCGCCCTGCGCGGCTATCTCGACGCTCATGGCTGCCCTGTCGCCTTTTACTCCGACAAGCACTCCGTCTTCCGATCCGTGAACCAGAGCACCAGGGGCGGTCAAGGCATGACGCAGTTCGGCCGTGCCCTGGCAGAACTGAACATCGAGATCCTGTGCGCCAACTCCAGCCAGGCCAAGGGTCGCGTCGAACGCGCTAACCGCACGCTCCAGGACCGGCTGGTGAAGGAACTTCGGCTCGCCGGCATCAACGACATGGAGTGCGGCAACACCTTCCTGCCAGCGTTCGTGGAGCGCTTCAACGAACGCTTCGCCCTACGGCCGGCGAAGCCGGAAGACCTGCATCGCAGGCTCTCTGTTGCACCTTCCCGCATGAATGACATCCTGTGCCATCGCGAGCAACGCTACGTGGGCGCACAATTCACGCTGAGCTATGACCGAAGGCAGATCATCCTCGAGCAGACAGAGCTTACGAAGGGTCTTGCAGGTCAGTATGTCGAACTCTACGACTTCGCCGACGGATCGCTTGAGGTTCGATGGAAGGGCAAGCTGCTTCCCTATCGCGTCTTCCGCAAGGACCAGCGTGTGACACACACTGCTATCGTCGAGAACAAACGCCTCCGTCATGCGCTGGCGATCGTGAGAAACCAGCAGGAGCTCAAGCTGGAAGCCAAGTTCCTAACCAACAGCGAGAAGACCGGCTACAAGAAACGTCCTCGCCAGGTCTATGGTCCCGACTTCATCGAGCGGAAATCAACGCCCGCCGCGGTGGAGATGTGGAGATCGCCAAAGAACGGCGATTACGCACATCCCCACCGCACGACGACGACTACGGTCTTACACGTGTACGGGTGACGAAGGCGACTCCGACACGCCCACCGGAGGATCAAGATACCGGTCTCAAAGAGTCAAGTGTCTAATCCTTCAATTGTGGTTTTGCAACACGCGGACGATTGTATTGCTCAGAGTTTCGTCGCTTATCCGGTAAAAGCATCGAGATCACTGTCCCGCGAGGCTTTTTTGTGCTCGATCGAAGTAAGATGGAGCAGCCGTGGTTCTCGATGATCTGCCTGCCGACCCAAAGACCCAGACCGTTGCCAATCGTACCTTTGGTCGTAAAGAACGGCTCGAAAATTCTTGGCAGCGTCGCCTTATCAATTCCTTCACCATTGTCGGCAATCGTAAACCGGATGCGCAAGCTTCCATCAACGGGGCTTCGCGAGGAAGCAGCTTTCAGCGTGACCCGGCCATCGCCGCCAAGGGCGTCCAGACTGTTGAGCATGAGGTTTGAGAGGACCTGGCGTAGTTCTCCGAAGCTCGCGGTAATTTCTAGTCGGTCGTCGCACTGTGTTTTCACGATAACCTGAGTAGACGTTATCTTGGACTGCAATAAGTCGAGAACGGCGTGAAGCACGGTGATAACAGGGAACGTTGTCGGCGCGGATAACTCGCGGTAGAAGCCCAGCGTCTGCCGGGTGATGTGCGCGATCCGCTTTAACTCTCCCTCGGCCATCTTCAGATAGCGTTGTACCGATGCGGGAGTGTCGTCGTTGGTTTGCGCCAGAAACAGCAGGTTCGTCATCGCTGCCAGAGGGTTGTTGATCTCGTGCGCGAGCACGGACGCCATACGTCCGGCAGCTGCTAATTTCTCGCTGCCGATCAGTGCCTCTTCCGCCTTCTTGCCCACAATGATGGCGGCCTGAAGTTGCACATTGAGCAGTTCCGCGGCCTGTATCAGCTCATGCTGTCGAATCGAGCCCAGAAGTAGAGCCTGGTTCATCGCAACAGCATCGTCGTGAAACCTGGCCGCTTCCGTGACCTGAACCATAATGCCCAAATGGCTTTGGCCCGATTCAAGCAACGGCCACATCGCGTACGACCAGTACAGTGGGTGGATACCTGCATGCTCCTGCCCCGTATGGCTGTCGCTCAGCCCTGTTTCCGCTACTCGGTCGAGCAGCAGCATGCATTCCGCTGTGCAGGGCGCAACGCCACAGAACGTCGTGCCGATCAACTCATCTTTCGATTGTCCGGTGAGCAGGCAGAACGCCAGGTTGACGTAGCGGATCGTGTGCGTAGGACCACTCAATCCAGCCATAGGCAACGGTGACGCGTCAGCCACGGCACCGCAGAGGGTTAGTAGGTCCGTCATCGGGATGGTTGCCATGTCAGATGCTTCGGTTCCGTAACGGATCTGTGCCACTCCCGGCCCCAAGTGGTTGTGGGATCCCGGTTATAAGGTCGACATAGTTTCTAAAACGTTCTCCTATGACGACTCCTTCTGAAGTGATCTGATACTGCCGGATCTCCCGGCTATGTGCGCCCCGACGCATCTTGACGACCATCATAATCTGGCTCAATACACCGTCCATCTCGACGTATCGCATGCGGATGATGTCGTCGGTAAGGAATGAGATGGCATAGCTGCTGAAGAGAAGTTCGGTAAAGGACTCTGGCATCTCGAGCGTGCTGAGGATCGTGATACCGATGGCCGTCAGGGCGAAGATCATACGGTAGAGGGACTCACGGAAGTCGGCACGGAAGGCAGGTGCCAGCGCCATTTCGAAGCCGGCCAGTGAATCAATCACCAACCGCTTTGCTCCCGTTCTTTTTACGGCGTCGAGGATCTCCTGCATCATCTCGTCCACCGACAGGTCCAGCGGACGCAGATAGATGACTTCAAGGCTTCCCTTCTCCAGCGGTGTCTGGAGGTCGAGCCCAAACTCTGTGGCGCGTGCGGTGTATTCGTTTGGCCGTTCTTCAAAGACCGCCGCGATCCCTGGTTCGCCCGCTCGTATACCGGCGGCAAGGAATTGTGTTGCCATCAGCGATTTACCGGTACCCGAAGAACCAGCGACCAGCAGGCTGTCGCCCTCCGGAACGCCTCCCCCCATCATCTCGTCCAGGGCCGGGATGCCCATGGAAAGACGCTTGACACTGCCGAATTT
>CAXTFS010000404.1:0-3063 GCA_964243395.1 uncultured Acidobacteriaceae bacterium
TGCGCCCGGGGCAGCTGCTGTGTGCGAAAGCGACGGCTCTTGGAGCCTTCCTCGCCCTGTTTCTCTTTGCCGCGAATCTCTTCGGCGCTGTGACACTGCCGGCGGTCAGCAGGGGCGTCTTCTGGCGCATGGTATGGGCGCAGAGCGTCGCGGTCGGCCTTGCCGGTGTGTTTGCGGCCTGTTCCGTCATGGCGTTGGGTGCGATCCTGCTCTGCGTGTTGCCACCGCGTGCGTTTCGCCGCGTGTCCCCGGTACTGCAGATGTTGGCGACAGCGGTGCTGGTGTTGCTGGTGCTGTGCTACGCCCGCTTTGGGGACGAGATGGACCGGGTGCTGCAGTACCCCGGGATGATTGCCCGATACGTTCCGACAATCTGGTTCCTGGGTCTCTACCAGCGCTTGTTGCATGGAAGTGGAGCGCAGGGGTTTGCCTGCCCCGCGGCTCGAAGCGCCTGGGAGGCGACCACGGTCGCGGTAGTCTCCGCGGGGCTGTTTTACCCGTTGGCCTGGGTCCGCATGCAGCGCCTGGCAATGCAGGGCGAGCCTAATCGGGGCGAGGCACCGGTACGCTGGTGGGTAGCGTTGCAGAGGCGCTGGATCAAGGTTCCAACCGAGCGGGCGGTCTTCAGCTTTATCGGGAAAACCATCGGGCGAAACAGCCGTTACCAGGTCTACCTGGCGATCTACGGAGGCATCGGACTGGCACTGGCAATTGCCTGTGGTGTGAGCTTTCGTGAGCGAGGTCAAACATTGCAGGTGGTCTTTCCGCAGTTAGGGCTGCATGCGGTGTTGCCTCTTCTTCTGTTCTGGATGGTCGCCGGTACGCACGCCGCTTTCGCCTTTCCGCAGAACCTGCCGGCGCGTTGGATCTTTCGTATCGTGGGTGTGGAGGCGCAAACATGCGTGCGTGCCACGCGCCACTGGGTTCTCAATTGTGGACTCGTCCTGGTGCTTGCGATGACAGCCCTGTATGCGGGGTTCGGCTGGGGATGGCGTGCGCTTCTTGCGCAGGCAGTTTGGGAGATCTGCTTCGGTGTGGTGCTGGTGGAAAGCTTTTTCGTGGGCCAGCGGGGCGCGCCTTTCACCCGGCCGAGGACACCGGGAAAAACGAGCCTGCCCGCGGTACTTACTCTGTACCTGGGCGTACTGCCGCCACTGCTCTTCTCTATAGCCTGGATGGAGCTAAGGACGGAACGCCAGTTGATCGACTTAGCGCTTCCGTTGATGCTGGCGATTGCCGCGCGTACCCTGCTCCGTTGGGCACGTGAGCGACTGGTGTGGGTCGGTGAAGAGACCGAGGGCGCTGACGGAGAGCTCCAGTTGTTAGGCTTGGCGGGTCAGCTGCGGGCCTGATCGAAGCTTGTAGTCCTCAGTCCATTGCAAGTGGTTCGAGCGGAATCCAGATTTCTACCGGTCCGATGGGTGTGCCGGCCTCCGAGATGCTGGTAAACCGCTCGAATTCCGGTGCGTGCTTCTCCTGACGTCCGGACGCCGGCAGCCAGCTTTCCAGCAACCAGCGCCAGGTGTCGCGAAGCCTGTCTGTATCGCTTACTCGAAGAACTGCATACTCTCCCGCTTCGATCGTAAGGTGCTCACCAGCACCCACGCTTTCGGCGCTTTCCGGTGCAACGCCGGTTAGGTAATGGATCTTGCGATCGCTGGTGCAGGGCGACGCGCCGTAAAACGTTGCGCTGCTTCCAAGCGACGGATTGGTCAGCAGAAATGCGCTCCACTGCTGCGGTATGCCGCGAGAGGCTTCCGCCTGCGAGCCATAGGTAGCCATCGTGCCGATCAGCAAGATTTCCTCGGTGATGCAAAACACAGGCCTCGATTGTTCCGCCATGGCGGGAAGGGTACTACAGGGCGGCGTGCCCTAAACGTAACAACCACCACTTCGTTACCCGCGCCCTTTCCAAGTGATTGCCAGGTGCAGTAGTGTGTCAGACAACTTCATGGCGCCTCCCTCCTTCCTACGCAACGTTCTTTTCTCGGCTATCAACTTTTGTGTCGTGCTGTTCCCAGCGGCTGTTGCATCCGCCCAGACGCCTGCGGCCGTGACCAGCACGCTCAACACTGTCGACATCGCCCCAGGCGCACAGCCTGTCGCGGTCTATACACAGTCCGGCCCCTTCGAAGCCCCCAACTGGACCCGCGATGGTCGCTCCCTCGTCTTCGACGCAGACGGCCGCATCCTCACGATCTCCAGTCATCCCGGAGCACAGCCCACCCCACTCCCCGTGGGCGACCTCCTCGGCTGCGGCGGCAGCCACGGCCTCTCGCCCGACGGCCACACCCTCGCCGTGACGTGCCACACCGCCGCTTCACCCGAAGCCCATGTCTACCTCGTCCCGTTCCCTGCCGGCGGTGACCCGCGGCCTCTCACTCACCTGCCCTCGTCCTGGTTCCACAGCTGGTCCCCAGACGGCCAGACCATCTTTTTCACCCACCCTGACCGCGGCTCCGGCAATATCTTTTCGGTGCATCTTGATGGATCGAACGAGCACGCCATCACTACGGGCTCCGGCATCTCCGATGATCCGGATATCTCCCCTGATGGTCGCCTCCTCTACTTCAACTCCGACCGCTCCGGCTCCATGCAGATCTGGCACATGCACCCGGACGGCACCGACCCCGAACAAGTCACAAACGACGACCGCGTCAACTGGACGCCGCACCCCTCCCCCGACGGTCGCTTTGTCGTCTTCCTCAGCTACGAACCTGGCACCACGGGCCACCCTGCCAACCGTCCCGTCACCCTCCGCCTCTTGACCCTTGCCACCGGGCAAACGCGTACTCTGGCCAGCTTTACGGGCGGCTCTGGCTCCATGAATGTCCCCTCCTGGTCGCCTGACAGTCGTCACCTGGCCTATGTCAGCTACGTGCTAAGTAATCCAGCCGCAAAGTAAGAAGGCCGGAATTTGGCAGTCCACGCAGCGGCAACGCATCGCACAAGATAGCGTGCCCGCGTTCGAGTATTTGCCCCACCTATCTCGAACTACCAATTACCGTAGCGCTCGACCTAAGAGTGACTCCCCCTCCGAGCTTGGAGCGCACGGGGCACGAT
>CAXTFS010000405.1:0-3059 GCA_964243395.1 uncultured Acidobacteriaceae bacterium
CCCTTATGCTGCAGGGCGGACCCCACACGCTCGCGCCAGCCTATCGGAAGCCAGCCCAGCTCCCCGGATGCCATCCCCGAGCACCGCAGGTCCCTCAGGGCGCGCAGCGTGGTGAACCGGTGTGCGAGAAAACTGGCCGACCGTACCCGGTGTTCGGTAGCACTACGCACACCGCTCCACAGACGTAGTTGCCCTGCGAGACCCGTCGTCGCACGCCCCTGCAGCCGGGCCGAGGTGACGACGCGGACCGCCGGATCGTGCCGCAGCCGAACCTCCGCACGCCACAGCCGATCCACAAACGCGGCATCTTCCAACGTCCGGCAGGCCGGCATGCCCCCGGCGCGCGCATAGGCCTCGGGCGTGCAGGCCAGTGAGGCCCCATAGTGATCGAGATGGCGCGGCCACGGATCGCCGGGCTGCGGATCGAGCAGATCCTCGAGCTTCGCGACCAGTGCCCCGTAGTGCGCATCGTCGGCATGGCAGCGACGGGTCTCCGCCGGCAATGCGAGGTACTCCGCATTGCTGAGGGCGATCTGTCCGCCCACCGCCTCAGCACCGTCGGCGATCGCCCGCAGATTGGCGGCAATCCAGTCAGGGCGAACGATTGTGTCAGCATCGGTCGAAAGGATCGCACACGCCCGGGAACGGTCGCCCTGTAACCGGCACCACGCGGTATCCATCAGGGAAGCGCGCGCGGTGCCCACATGCGCCTGCTCTGGCGCAAACTCCCGTTCCACGACGTGCAGCGTGACCCATGGATGACCCGCGGCCCACGCTTGCACACGCGCGACGGAACGGTCGCGGCAGTTGTTGAGCAGCAGCAGAATCTCGTAGCTTTCGGTCTCCAGCGGCGCGCCATGGCAATCAACCTGGTTCGCGAGGGCGTCGAGCGCCTGCAGTAGATGGTCTTCCTCGTCGCGCGCAGGCATCACCACGCAGGCGACGCAGGCGGCGTCTGCACGCCCCGGGATCAAGGGTGCGTGTGACGGAAACTTCGGGAGGGCGGCGTCCGGGTTCACGAAGTGACCTCGGCAGCTGGAACCGCTACCAGCGCGGACGCCCGCCACGCCGGGTTGACCCAGAGCCGTTCGCGACCGCCATACTGACCGGAGAAGGCGGCGATCTGCTCTGCGGTGGGCGAGTCGATCTGCGAGTCGTAGCACTCGGCGATCCTGCGCTTGCGCCCCTTCGCCGGCTTGAGGTTGACAGGTTCTGTGGCAAAGACCGGCTCGAACTCCGGCGACAGCTCTCCCGCCAAGGCAGCCATACGGTCCTGTGCCTCCGGCCGCGCAGCGTACGGCAGATCCTCGTAGTACCCCATGGGCACGGGCAGCTCTGCCAGGGCCTGTTGCCCGGCCTCGCGGGCCACCCGGTGGTCCACATGGTCGCCGATCGCGAGCGGCAGTACGACGGCGCGCTCCGGGCCCGCCTTGGCCCACTTGGCGATCGATCCCGCCACCCGAGCGACCGCACGATCTCCTGCCCGGATGGGGGTCGCCATCGCCTCATCCAGCGACATCGCCAGGCGCAGGGGCGCATCCAGCAGATCCAGATCGTTGAACCGAACCGCATCTCGGATCAATTTGTTCCAGGCGATATCCTCACGCTTACGCACAGCCGTTGCAAAGGACTGGCGGTCGTTGGCGTGCAGGGAGCCGACGTCGGAGTAGGGCGCGTACTCACTCAGCGTGAAGCAGTTGAGGACGGTGACCGCGTGACCCGCGGCGAGCCACGCCTCGACGGCCAAACCAAGCGAAAAGGCCGCATCATCGCGGTGCGGAGACACGATCAGGATCTTCACGACACCTGAGTCTGATGCGCTCTAAGTTGCGCGGGGTAGCGGATCTCGTGCAATAACAACCGATTTGCCCGTCCTGCTTCGGACAGACAAGCAACAAAGGCAAGAGCGCCGGGGTCACCGGCGCTCCTGTTTGATAGGTACGAAGGCGGAGGGTTAGGCCACGACTTCCAGGCCCATGGACCGCGCGGTGCCGCGAATAGTCTTCGCTGCCGCTTCCACTGTCGACGCATTCATGTCCGGCATCTTCTGCTTGGCAATATCCATGATCTGCGCTTCGGTGATCTTGCCGATCTTATCCTTGTTAGGCGTACCGGAACCCTTGGCCACGCCGGCAGCCTTCATCAGCAGGACGGGTGCGGGCGGGGTCTTGGTGATGAAACTGAAGGTGCGATCCGCATACACGGTGATGACGACAGGAATCGTCATACCGGTGAGGCTCGGCTCCTTGGTGCGGTCGTTGAACTGCTTGCAGAACTCCATAATGTTGACCTGCGCTTGACCGAGCGCGGGGCCGATCGGCGGGGCGGGCGTGGCCTTGGCGGCCATCACCTGGAGCTTGACGTATCCATTGATCTTCTTCGGTGCCATGTTCTTGATCCTTCGGGTGTCGCGGGCTCGCCTTGTGTGCGAGCGCCGGCGGAATGGGTGCTGCAATCAGGAGCTAGAAGGTCCGGTGAAGCGGCCGGGCTGCGGCTCCTGGAAATTCGAAACTGGGGTACGCCGCGCGTCCGAGGCTTAATCCTCGTTTTTCTCCACGCTGGCAAAGGACACCTCGGTCGGTGTTGGCCGGCCGAAGATCGACACCATGACCTTGAGGGTCTGCTTGTCCTCGTTGACATCGTCGACAGCGCCGTTGAAGTTCGCGAACGGGCCTTCGGTGATGCGGACCTGCTCGCCCTTGGTGAACTTGAGCTTGAGCTTGGGTTTTTCCTTGCTGACGTCGGCACGATTCAGCATCGCGTTGACTTCAGCCTCGGAGAGCGCATTGGGCTGGTCCCCGGTCTGCAGAAAGCCGGTAACGCGCGGCGTGTTCTTTACCACGTGCCAGAGATCGTTATCGAGCGCCATCTCCACGAAAACATAGCCGGGCAGAAAGACACGATCAATCGTGTACTTCTTGCCGTTGCGCAGCTCGGTCGTTGGCTCGGTGGGAATCTCGATGCGACCCACACGATCCTCAAGGCGATAGGCGGCGACGCGACTCTGCAGCGACTCCTTCACCTTGCGCTCGAAACCCGAGTAGGCGTGAATGATGTAC
>CAXTFS010000406.1:0-3058 GCA_964243395.1 uncultured Acidobacteriaceae bacterium
CGGCTCACTCAGCCAGTGGTACTCGATCAGGTCTTCCGTCACGATGTACGCCGGCAGCACCGCGCTGCCCGACCCGGGAGTGCCCGTGTACGGCAGCGTCCACTCCGGAATCAGCGGAATATCGCCGGCCTGCGTCGACAGCATCTTCACCGTCAAACCGCCCTCGATCTCCTTCGTGTTCAACACCACGTTGAACTCCGACTTCATCTCGCGATCCAGCAGATCCAGCAACACTGGATTGGCATAAATCGCCGTCGGCCGCACACCGAAGCTCGTGTTCGACAACATCTGCGCAATGGTCGATTTCAACCCGTCCACAATCGACTCACTCGCACCGATCGTGGCCGTGTTGCCACCCGAAGCAATCTGGCCAGCCGCCCCGAAATACTGCGCGGTCGTCGGCGAACTCAGGCTCGTATCGGTACCGTTCCACAAGGCGATGTCATGGGTCCGCAACACCCCATCCACGGTGTCCGCCAGATCCTTCGCCTGCAGATACGCGAACTGGCTCTGCTGCTTGCCCAGCTCGATGTCAAACAGGTTGTAGTTGATCTGCGCCACCAGCGCCTTCAGCGGCACCGAACGCTCTACCCGCGTCGGGCTCACAATCGGCGGCACCAGGTTCCGCGGATCCATAAACCCGGCAGACGACGCAGGCGAAGGTATCGCCGTCTCCTCGAAATACCGCGAAGGGTG
This sequence comes from uncultured Acidobacteriaceae bacterium, assembly GCA_964243395.1. GTDB lineage: Bacteria > Acidobacteriota > Terriglobia > Terriglobales > Acidobacteriaceae > Granulicella. The sequence goes on from CAXTFS010000406.1 coordinate 697, forward strand.
TCCCGTCGCCGGCACCTGCTTGATCCGCTGACCAAACGGCCCACGCCGGCGCACCAGGTCCGTGATCTCTGTCTGGTACATCGGCACTTCAATCGCGCCAGGTCCGATGTAATCCGCTGCCGCGCTAATCTCCGTAAACTTCACGTTCATCTGCTCTCCCACTCTTTCATCGCAAACAAAAGAGCGCAGCCTAAAGCCGCGCTCACCTACCCTCTCGGTCTGTCATCCCGCAACCCGGGTCTGTAATCTCGCAGCTACCAACGTTTGCCAGCCGCGGCAACCCACGTTTGTCACTCCGCAGCCAACCCCGGACTTGTCATCCCGCAGCAAAGCGGAGGGATCTGCTTTCCCAACCCAAGCCACAGAACCCTAGCCCAACAAACCACTCCGCAGCAGCTCGGCCTTCACCGCAAACCGCTGCTCAATCGACAGGCTCGTCAACGCCGCATCCAGCGCCCCGGCCTCAAACCGCCCGGACTCCAACCCGTCCGCAGCCAGTCCCTGCTTTGCCAGCGTCGCCACCATACCCGGCGACACCGTCTTACGGCCCGTAGCACCTGTCGATGCCGCCGCCATGGCCGCGATACGCCCCTCAGCCTCTGCCAGCTTCCCCTCGGCCACGCGCAGCCTCTCCGCCAACTCCGCCTCGCGCTGGCTCTCGACCGTCGCCACAATGCGGCCAACGCTCTCCTCAGCCTCCGCCGCCAGCGCCACATGACGCTCCCCCAGCCGCTCTGCCGCCTGCTCCAGGGCTTCCACCGCCGCGCTCATTCGTTCCAACAATTCGTCCATCTGTTCCTCCATGCCACTGCAATCGCCTCACGCGCTCACCAACGTGTCGGCGGCCCAACCCCTTCGTAAAACTTGCGCGTGTCCTAAGCCCGCCCGCGGTTCGCGCAGCGCTTCAACCGAAACGACGTGCCGCGATACGCCGCCTTCTCCCGCAGCAGGATCGCCGCACCGGTAAAGGTGGCCCGTGTCAGCGTCCACACCGAAGCCTGCATGTCCGCAACATGCGCATCCGCCAGCTCGTAGCTCATGCCCATCGCGCACGCACTCGACGCACCCGCGCTGATCTTCTCCGCCATCTCCGGAAAATCCCGCGCAAACAGAAAGCCATGCACCGTCAGCCGCTGCCCTTCGAGTTCCGCCCCGGTGATGATGCCGCACTTCTGTCGCGCATCATGCCCATCCCATCCCGCCTTGTAGTCCACCGCCATGCCCATCAGACTCGGCAGTGCCGCCTCCGCTGCATCCCGCGTCAACACCACCCTGTGCCCCCGCGCTCCGCTCGGCGCCTTATCGCTCGGCACATCCACCAGCGTCAGACATCCCTCAAACGGCAGCCGGTTCGGATGCCCGGCTACCTCCGGGAACTCCACCGCCATCGCCCGCATCGTCCGCAACCCACCGCGCTCCACCCCGCGATGCCCCTGCCCCGCACTCTCCAAGTACACCTCCCACTCGAGAAAGCCATCAACAACGTCTCTGCGCGCACGCCCTTCGCCTGCCGATCAACTCGGCACGCCGGCGCCGCACCGCCGCGACCGCAGCCGCAACGCAACGCAACGCAACGCAACCCTTAAACTCGACCTCTGAACGCTCTAGACTGCTGCCCTCGCCGGCAATCCGCGCATCGACCGCACCTCGTCCACGCTCAGCACCCCCGCGTTCAACAGCTGCATCTGGATGCTCACCTCCGTCGCCTCGTCACGGCTCTCCAGCTCGCTCCAGACAAACCGCAGATCCGTCCATCCCAGCCGCTTCGCGATCACATCCCGCGTCAGGTGATCGGCAATGAGCTTCGCGAGCGGCACCACCGCATTCTGGAATGCCTCGTTGGCCAGCTCCGCCGCCGTCGACCGGTTCACATCGTTGGTCACTCCCAGCAGCATCGCCGGCAGATCAAAGGCATTGGCAATCATCGCCAGCAGAAACTGCTGCCACTGCAGCCGCAGCTCCGTATCGGTGCCCTGCGCCAGCCGAATCACCTGTGGCGGCTCCTCCGAGCTCAGTATCGGCACACGGCCCGATCCCTCGACCTCGTCCTGCCACCAGCGCGTCAGCCGTTCGTGCTGCTCCGGCGTCCGGTCCTTCAGCCACAACGCGTACTGCACCGTCCCGTTCGAAGCCACCCGGCCCGCATACTTGTGCGCTCCCAGAAACGCGTTGATGGACTCGAAGGCCACCTCCATCTTCCCCAGGCCGAACACCGTATGCGTCCGCGGATTCAGCCGCAGGTACACCAGCTCCCCGTCCAGCAGCGGCGTCCTGCCCTCTGGCCCAACGCGCCCCGTTACCTGCGCATACCGGGGGGTGTCCGCGCGCCCGTCCCACTCCGGGAGTACCTGGGGCGTCGCTC
>CAXTFS010000407.1:0-3055 GCA_964243395.1 uncultured Acidobacteriaceae bacterium
CCTCGAAGAGGGTCTTGGGGAGCTCTGTCTCGGGGATCAGGTTGCGTAGCGTGACGCCAACGAAGAACGGCTTCTGGTTTTCGGAGCCGTCCGGGCGCTGCGACCAGATCTGCCGCAGCACTTCGAGCAGCGAAAGGGTGTCCTGGCAGGGGCGGAAGCGGGCCTCCATACCCCAGGCGGTCTGGGTGATGCCGCTGGTGTGCTTCTTCACCTTGCCGGTGGCGGCGCGGGCCTGCGCCGCCTGCTCGCGGGTGAGCGAGTACTTGATCGTGACGGCCATGGTGGCGGCGTGGAACCCTTCCATGCGCAGGCGCATCGCGGCCTTGTGCAGCAGCTTGTGCGCAACGGCCCAGGCGCCCTCGTCGGAGCGGTGATCCGGGCCGAGCACATGCGAGTGGCCGAGCGACTTCTGCAGCTCGCTGGGCACGGGCGCGCCGTCGTCGCCGGTGGCATGGCCGCGCAGCCAGTGGTAGAGCCGGTCGCCCCACACGGAGTCCCAGAGCTTGTGCATGCCGTTGCGGTCGAGCGCAAGCAGATCCGGCATGGTGCGGATGCCCTTGGCGTGGAGGCGCTCCTCGGTGCGGGCGCCCACGCCGGGCAGGTCGCGAAGCTCGAGGTGCGCGATCGCGCGCGGCAGCTGCGAGGGTAAGAGGCCGATCAGGCCGTCGGGCTTCTGCATGTCCGAGGCGATCTTGGCCAGGTAGCGGTTGGGCGCCATGCCGATGGAGCAGCGCAGCGTCTCGCCAACATCGTCGCGGATTGCCTGCTTGACCGCCATCGCAATGGCACGTGCCCGCGGCGGCTCCCCCTCGCGGCCCATCAGCTGGCAAACCATCTCGTCGATCGAAGGCGTGTGCGCAACCGGGCACACCCGCTCGATTGCCGCGGCAATGTCATGCGAGTACTTCGCATAGACCGAGTGCGACCCGTTCACAAAGATGATGTCCGGGATCAGCGCCTTCGCTTCGGCGACCTTGGTCAGCGTCTTGACGCCCTTAGCTTTGCACTCGTAGCTGGCAGCAATGATGGTGCCGGTGTCCGCCATGGTGCCGACCACGGCCGTGGGCTTGCCGCGGTATTCCGGGTGCAGCTGCTGTTCCACCGAGGCGAAGAAGCTGTTGAGGTCGATGTGCAGAAAGCCGAAGCGGTCCGCGTCGCCGGCGGGTGGGGCGAGCGAGCCGGGATGGGCTGGGGGCAGCATGGCGGGGATCTACGAGTATTGTATTCGCCTGCTGTTCGCCTTGTGCCCAGATTCCGGTGCTTTGTAGCAGATTCTCGGAGGCCAGGCCCGGGGAGTTAAAGCCAGCGAAGGCCGCTGGTGGGCTACGCGGGCGAGGTTGATTTTGCGGACCTACCGGGACCGATAAGCAACCGCCGAACTGACCGCTTAGGGAGTATCTTCGACCGGCCGAACCGTGAAGCTTACCTCTCCCACGCTGTAATAGCGACGACGGATCCAAAGGGCGACATTGACCAAAGCAATCAGGGCTGGCACCTCGATCAGAGGCCCGACCACTCCGACAAACGCCTCGCCGGAGTTGAGGCCGAAGACGGCCACAGCTACGGCAATCGCCAGTTCGAAGTTGTTGCCGGCGGCCGTGAAAGACAGGGTCGCCGACCGAGCGTAGTCCGCGCCCAGCTTCTTGCCCATCCAGAAGCTAACAAGGAACATGACAAGGAAATAGATCACCAGCGGAACCGCGATGCGAACCACATCAAGCGGCAGCCGCACGATCAGGTCACCTTTGAGCGAGAACATCACCAGGATCGTGCATAGCAGCGCGATCAGCGTAAGAGGGCTGATCCGTGGAACAAAGCGGGTGCGATACCAATCCTCACCTTTGGTGCGGACCAACACGTGCCGGGTCACGAAACCTGCTACGAACGGGATGCCGAGAAAGATGCCGACACTTTTGGCGATCTCCGCGATTCCGATCGGGACGACGCTACCCTGCAAACCAAACCACTTCGGCAGAACAGTCAGAAACATCCAGGCGTAAAGGCTGTAGAACAGCACTTGAAAGACGCTGTTGACAGCAACCAGACCAGCAACGTAGTCGGTATCTCCTTCGGCCAATTCGTTCCAAACCAGCACCATCGCAATACAACGGGCGATGCCGATCAGAATCAAGCCACGCATGTAGGCCGGCTCTCCGCGCAGGAACACGATAGCCAGAAGAAACATCAGGGTAGGCCCGATGAGCCAGTTCTGCACGAGCGAGAGGCCAAGCACACGCCTGTTCCGAAAGACCTCGCCCAGCTTTTCGTAACGGACCTTTGCCAGCGGCGGGAACATCATTACGACGAGCCCGATTGCTATGGGAATGTTCGTAGTTCCACTCTGAAAACGGTTCACCAACCCCGCTGATGCAGGAAGGAAGTGGCCTACTGCCACTCCCATGGCCATGGCGAGGAAGATCCAAAGCGTCAGGAAGCGGTCTAGAAACGAGAGCTTCTTACGGGTAGCTGGAGTGCCGGTCCTACCCTGTACAACGGGCACCGTAGCCATCAAAATGCCTCGCTGAGAATGGAAAGCCTTGCCGGAGAAGGTGGGGGCGCGCCTTGTAAGCCGCTGAACTTTTCCGGGGCACAGCAAGCTTTGGAGAGCCGCAAATGGTCGGCCTGCATGCTCTTGTCTTCACGAAGCCAATCAAGCGTTTGCCCAAGAATCCTGGCCGCTCCTGCATGAGGCGGGGGCACGATCCGGTAGTGCATCCACGTTCCCTCACGGCGGGCTGTCACAATGCCAGCACCGCGCAGGTAGGCCAGGTGTCGCGAAATCTTGGGCTGTGCCTGTCCCAGGATTTCCACGAAATAGCAGACGCACAACTCCTGACTGCGCATCAGGTTCAGCAGTCGCAGGCGGGTATTGTCCCCTAATGCCTGGAAGAATCGTTCCATATCGAATGCGATTGTCTTTGCCATAGTTAAAACATACGCCTTGACGAATGTTTATGTCACCTTTATATTCGTTTTACCGCATATGGAGGCGGGCATGATGGAAGTGCAGTTCCTTAAGCCGCATCTCGCGATCAACGTTCGCGAGATCCCGGCC
>CAXTFS010000408.1:0-3047 GCA_964243395.1 uncultured Acidobacteriaceae bacterium
GCTTTATCAGCTCGCGCAAACCCTGGGCAGCGACCGAAACCGAGCTGTCACAGGATGGCCGCCGTTCTACGCTTTACACCGCTGCCGAATGCATTCGCATCATCACGGCTTTGCTCCACCCAGTTCTCCCCAGCGCGACAGCCAGAGTCTGGGCACAGCTCGGCCTCGGCGACATCGAAGCCGCCGCCCGCAACGGCGAACTGAACAACCTCGAATGGGGCGGCCTGAAGCCCGGCACAAAGCTCGGCCCGCTTGCCCCCATCTTCCCGCGCGCCGACAAAGGACTAGCCCAGCTCATGATCGACCTCGAAGAAAGCCGCAGCACCGCCGCGCAGCCCGCGTCTGCAACGACGGAAAGCAGCCCAAGCCACCCAGAGCAGCCATTGAAGGCCGCCGCCACGCCCACACCAGCCGCCCCGGTGACCAACGACCCGACCAATCCGGCCGCTCCGCCGCGCACCAGCTCCTTGAACTCCCTGGACGAACCCTCGGGCACGCTGCCGGTTGGTGGCAGCACCGCACCCGCGGCTTCCCTGCCCACCACGCCCGGACCGCACACTGAAGCCCCCGCCAGCGGGGCGTTTGCGTCCGCTGCCTCGCAGACGCCTGCCTCCGCCACGCCCGAGGACGCCGCGCCGCAGATCGGCATCGACGACTTCATGAATGTCGAGCTCCGCGTCGCGCAGATCCTCGTCGCCGAGCGCATCCCCAAGGCCGACAAGCTGCTCCGCCTCGAGGTCGATCTGGGTTATGAGAAGCGGCAGATCCTCTCTGGCATCGCGCAGTGGTACGCACCTGAGGAGCTGGTGGGCCGGCGCATCGTGATCGTGGCGAACCTTGCTCCCCGCAAGATGCGCGGGCTGGAGTCGCACGGCATGCTGCTCGCGGCTTCCGAAGGCGAGGGCGGCAAGCCGGTGCTAGCCACCTTTGGGGAAGACATCGCTCTCGGCGCGCGCGTGCGCTGAGCCGCGCCCCGCGAACAGCCTCCGCTGCGCGGTCAGTGCCGTGAAGATTCGCTCCCGCTCCCGTTCCAGCAAGGCGAGGTTTGCCTGCACCTTCTCCTCGGTGTCGGGGATGGGATGGGGCGCCGTCTGGTACGTCAGCAGAACCTCCCCATGCGCATCCAGCTCCGACCAGAACAGGATGACGCGCGCGCCCATGCGGCCGGCCAGGCGCATCAGGCTGCCGGAGAGCGGTCCGCGCACACCTTCATCAATCAGAGAGCCCACCACGCCACGTGCCCGCAGCGTGGTGCGCGCCCGCAGCATCGCACCCGCTCCTGGCGGCTCCGCGGGCATGCCTTTCGGGTAGCCGGTGGGTCGCCAGCGGCCATCGGCGGAGATGCTGTCCGCCGCCGCGATGGCAAACCACGGCGGTACACCAAGCTCCCCCAACGCGCGTACAGAGACACCCATCAGCGGCAGGTGCATTCCCGCATACAGCAGGCCACCCCGGTCCGCCTCGGTCATACGAAGATCTTCGGCACCAATAACTCTGTAGAGGATCGGGAAGGCGCCATGCTGCGTCAGCTCGATGAAGTAGCCCTCGCGCGCCATCGCGGTGTAGACGCCCGGCGCCGGATGGCCCCCAAGCCGCGCCAACACGCCCTGGGCGCTGCAAATCCAGGTGACGCCACGGAACCAGTACCTCCTGGGCAGCAACGCGGCGAGCAGCGCCGCGCGGCGCGACATCGGGAGCATCCCTTTCAGCAGGCCCTTCATGTCTCCTCGTCGCGTAGAGCTCCCTTTGGGGAACGTAGGCGAGCACATTTTCAGATTGGCGAGCACCCATGACGGACCCGGAAGTGCGCCTCCCACAGTAAACCGCGATTTCGCGGGTGCCGAGGAAACTTTGGACACATCCAAGTGTGCTTGGGGGTTCCGCCCGCGGTTCCCACATCCAACGGGTCTCACGGCCCCCTTTGCCCGGCGATAGCCCGGACCCTCATTGAAAAACATCAGGACGAGACGGAAGCATGCTGATCGATTCACACTGCCATCTGGATGACTACGACGATCTGCCGGCGGTTCTTGCAAGAGCAAAGGCAGCCGGCGTTGGCTGCCTGCTCGCGATCGGCATCGGCAACGGCCCGGACGACATGGACCGCGCCCTCGGGATCGCGCATGCCCATTCGGAGGTCTTCGCCACCGTCGGCATCCATCCGCAGGAGGCACACCGGGCCTCCCCGGACGCGCTGGCAAAGCTCCAAGCCCTGGCCGGCGACCCGCGCTGCCTGGCAGTCGGCGAGATCGGTCTGGACTACTACCACGTCGACAACCCAGATCCTGACATCCAGAAAGGGGCGTTTCGCGCCCAGATGGCCATTGCCGCCCGCGTAGGCAAGCCCATCACCATCCATTGCCGCACCTCCGAGCTTGCCGGGGCCAAGGTGAAGGAGCGGTTCGGTCACGCGGATGCCTGGGAAGACCTGCTGTCGTTGATCGCCGAACACTGGACGCCGACCGGGCTGCCGGGCATCATGCACTGCTTCTCCGGCCACGCCGCCCAGGCCGAGCGATCCCTCGCGGCCGGCTTTTCCCTCTCCTTCGCCGGCAACCTGACCTACCCCAAGAGCACCGTGATCCAGGAGGTCGCGAGAGGCGCGCCAGCCGACCGCATCCTGATCGAAACTGACGCGCCCTTTCTGACGCCCATCCCCCTGCGCGGCCAGCGCAATGAGCCGGCATTGGTGGCGCACACCGCCGCCTTCCTGGCAGAGCTGCGCGGCGTCAGTGCGACCGAGATTGCAGAGCTCACCACCACGAACTTCGGGCGACTCTTTCCCTCCGCTGTGGACCAGCCTTCCGGCCCGGGTGCCTGACGGGCGATAATGGAGGTCTCAGAGGATAGACAGCGATGCCAGCAGATCAGAGTTTTGACGTAGTCAGCAAAGTGGAGTTGCAAGAGGTAAAGAACGCCATCGACCAGGCCTCGAAAGAGATCAATGCCCGGTTCGATCTGAAGGCTTCGAAGTCGACGATTGAGCTGGAGGGAACAGAGATCATCCAGCTCGCCAGCCAGGATGAGTACACCTTGAAGGCCGTCAT
>CAXTFS010000409.1:0-3032 GCA_964243395.1 uncultured Acidobacteriaceae bacterium
ACGGAAGACTATCCGCCGCAACATTCGCGCGCAGGTTCCAGATGCTTTGCCGCGCGGCCTCCAGCCCTGCCTTCACCATCGACCGCGTCTGTTGCAGCTGCTCCGTCGCCTGCGCCATGCGGTTCGCCTTCACCATCTGCGACACGAGCTCGAGTTGCAGGGACACACTGACGAAATCCTGCGCAAGGGTGTCATGGATCTCCCGCGCCACGCGGTTGCGCTCGCCCAGCACCAGGGCGAACTGGCTCCGGATGCGACGCAACCGCAGCTGCAGCAGAGACGTCGCCAGGCCTGCGATCGCAAGCAGCACCAGAAGATAGAACCACCATCGCAGGTAAAAAGGGGGCAGCACCACAAAGCGCAACGAGGCCCCGGTCTCGTTCCACACACCGTCGTTGTTCGCCGCCAGCACGCGAAACTGGTAGTGCCGCGCCGGGAGGCTGGTGTAATACGCGGTGCGGCGATTGCCTGCCTCGATCCAGTCGCGATCGAAGCCCTCCAGCTTGTACCGGTAGCGTGTACGGCTGGGCATGGTGTAGCTCAGGCCGGCGTAGTCAAAGGTGTAGCGATGCGTGCCGGGCTGGATGCGCAGGTCGCCGTCGGTCAGTGGCTGCTCCGCCTCGTCCACCGTGAAGCGCTGCAACACCACGGGGGGCGGAATGGCGTTCGTGGGCAGGCGCAGAGGGTCCGCGACGGCGATGCCCTTGCGCGTCGCGAAGTCCAGCGCGCCGTCCGCAGCGGTCCACACGACCGGCGAGCCCTCGGCCGTAAGCTCCTCGCTGGGCATGCCGTCCGCCACGCCGTAGTGACTACCCGCGAGCGGGCATGGCCCCTTTGTCCCGGCGCACTCATTCAAGGGTTCGAGCGCCACGCGGTACACGCCGCGGCTCCCCCGCACCCACAGGTAGTTCCCGGCGTCCACCGCCAGGGCGTGCACCTCCGTGGGCAGATCCGGGCTGTGTACCGGCTCGAAGCGGCCATCACGAAAACGGCTGAGACCTTCGCCATGGATCCCGACCCACATCGTCCCGGTCGCATCCTGCGCGATCGCGGTCACGATGCTTCCCCCCAGCCCTCCCCGCACCGAGAAGTTCTCGATCCGGCCATCGTGCAGGTGGGACAAACCCGCCGCGGTGCCCATCCAAAGCCAGTCGCTGACCGGGAGCCGAGCGCCACCAGGAGCAGCACGCAGCTTCCACTGAAACAGCGGCCCGAGGGAATCGCTCGCGAGGCCATCCGCGCTCGTGATCGTGGTGATCTTCGATTCTTGAACGTGGGCGAGGCCATAGCGTGTGCCGGCCCAGGTTGAGCCGTCCGCGTCGACCAGCAACGAGCGCACAAAGTCGTCGGGAAGCCCCTCGGCCGAGGTGAACCGGTGCACCGTTTTGCCTTCAACGTGGTTCAGACCGTCGGGCGTTCCGGCCCACACATCGCCGTGGTTTCCAGGCGCAAGCGAGAGGATCACCGGACTCGTCAGCGCGGAGGCGGGCACCGGTGACTCGGCCCTTCCGCCGGCGATGCGGCGCAGACCCTCGGCCCGGGTGCCGAACCAGGTGGCGCCGTCGCTCGCCTGCACCACGGCGGTCACGGCCTGGTTCGCCGCGGCGGGATCGCTGCCGAACTTGCGCGGCCGCAGGGCATGCAGGCCGGAGGACTCCGTGCCGATCCAGTGATCTCCCTCGCGATCCTCCATCGTGACCAGCACCGCATCGCTGCCGAGCGCCGCGACGCGTTCCAGCGGTCCCGGGGCAGTGGCCGCAGCGGTGAACAGACCGCCGTCGGTGCCGATCCATGCCGTGCCGGCGCGATCCACGAACAGCGACTCAAAGTGGCTGCCCGTCGTGTCCGCGGCGGCTGTCCACACTCGCCGAAACTGCGGGGTCACCAGGGTCAGCGTCCCTGCGGTCTCGATCCAGAGCGCGCCGCTATTGCCAGCCTGCAAGCCTAGGATGTTTTGAGCGGGTTCGACAGGAAGCGGCTGCGGAACCACCTTGCCGCCCCGGTACCGCAGCACCGCGCGCCCGCACAGGAGCCACACGCTGCCATCGCCAGCAGACTGGAGGGACGTCACCGCCCCTGGGAGGCCGTCCACCGCGCGAAAACGGGTCCCGTCGTAGCGAACCAGCCCACCGGCTGTGAGCACCAGGAGCGATCCGTCGCCAGCCACGGCCAGCGCCGAGATCGAAGACGAGGGCAGACCATCCCCTTCGCTGAACCGCCGCCAACCCGTTCCGCTCCGCCGCACCAGGCCGTCGGCTGTTCCGAACCACAGCACCCCCGACGGCGACTCCGCCAGCGCACTGACGTCATCGCTGGTGAAGGCCGGCTGTGTTTCGTGGTGGAAGGTCTCAAAGTTCAGCGCGTCGAAGCGGACCGCGCCGCCCTCGGTCGCGATCCAGAGATAGCCGTCGTGGGCCTGCAGAATCGCGTGAACGCTGGCCTGCGGCAGGCCTTCCTCGGTGGACCAGGCCTGATGGCTCGTAGCGCCGGCGGTCTGTGCGTCAGCGGGGGCGACCGTGCCCAGGAGCGCCATCGCGAGGCCCACCCACAGCAACAGGCTGGGGCACAGGACCAGCCGGCGGGCCGCTGTGCCATGTGCCACCCGGAACCTCTTCTGGAGAAAACTGCGCATGGCGTTGGCCCCGTTGTAGCAGAATCGCCGCGCGGCCGCGCCGCTGCTCTTCTCAACCTTTTGGTGGAGAGCGTCATCCTCACAATGCGCGAAGACAGCCATGGGATCAAAGGCATAAGGTTTGTCTCGTTCACACAAACATCCTTGAGGCGACGATGCACAGTGCCTGGCACAGTTCGATGGCAAGCCCGCAGACATGCCGCCTCATCCCCCTTTGCGCCCCGGCCCCGGCCGCGCGCCGCGACTTTCCCAAAGCCGTCAAGCCGCTGAAACGTGATCGCTCCAGCCTCGGTGCCGGCGGTTTCCTGTCTCGGAGTGGCGGGCTTCTTTTCTTCCCTGCGCTTGTTGTGCGACGCTATGATGCGCCCGTGAACAATGGCATCGTTCGCGCAACAGACAG
>CAXTFS010000410.1:0-3030 GCA_964243395.1 uncultured Acidobacteriaceae bacterium
GACCTGCCGTTTGCCTTGCCTCACTGGAACACGAAGGATCACAACCCCGGTTTCGACACCGACGCGCATACGGTCCTGGACGCCCTTCGTGAGCCGGAGCCAGACGAAGTCCCGGATGCACTATACAGAATCTGTTCGCCTTTTCGGACTGATGGTGGACGATCCGGAACCCCGCCGCCGCGCGGCCTGACCGTCACCTTCATGATCACCGAACTCGGCTTGTCACGGACTTCGTTTGCCGCAGGCTGCGATCGCTCGGCACTCTTTACCCAAGACGAAAACCTGATCGTCACATCGACTGAATGGTCCAGGGCCAGGCTGGTCGAGTATGGCTTCGCATCTGAACGAGTCCGTACGGTGCCCCTGGGAGTGGATACACAGACGTTCCGGCCGATGTTACCGGCCGAACGTGCCGGGCATCGAGCAGCGCTGGGCTTGCGCGAGGGCGAGATCGTTTTCCTCAATGTCGGCGCGCCGCTCTGGAACAAGGGGATTGATCAACTTCTGCGAGCCTTCGCCTTGCTTCGGTTGCGCGGGCTGCCGGTCCGCCTGCTGGTGAAGGACCAGCGAAGCATTTATGGCCTGTCGATTGAAAGCGTGTTGCAGAGCGTGGGCCGTTCGCATCCAGATGTTCTGAGCGACGTCGTGCTTTCAGGCATCACTACAATTCCAGACAACCTCGCACCGTCGGCCCTGGCGAAGCTGTTTGGCATCGCCGACTGCTACGTGTCGCCCTACCGAGCGGAAGGCTTCAACCTGCCTGTACTCGAAGCGATTGCTTGCAGTCTCCCGGTCATCGTTACTCGCGGCGGTGCAACGGATGATTTCTGCACCGATGACACCGCAATGCGCATCACGGGCCGCTTTTGCCGCAAGCATGACGAAGCCGGGCTGATCGGCGCCTATATCGAGCCCGATTTCGACGAGTTGGTGGCGGCGATGGCGACCATTGCAGACGGCTGGCAGCCGGGCGCTGCAGCAGCAGCGGCCAGGCAGGTGACCCTGAACTGCTTTAATTGGGAACGTGCAGCTCAGCAGACATTGCGCCTGGCGTTTGGCGACTCGGTCGCGGAGGACCGTCCGGCCGCGGCGCCGGTGATCCGACTGGTGCCGAACCAATCCGACATTCTGCGATTGCTCGGGCTGCTGCGTCCACGCGTCTTGAGCGACGGCGGAAAGGTTCGACTGGGTGCACCGCACGATGGTGGTTACGTGCTGCCCGACATCGCCCTAACGTGCGACGCCGTTCTCTCGATCGGCGTCGGTTCGGATGTAAGCTTCGACACGGCGCTCGCGCAACGCGGTCTGCCGGTGTTCCAATATGATCATACCGTCGATGGACCGCCAACGGCTCACGAACGCTTCCACTTCCATAAACTCGGCTGGGGGCCTGAAACGGGCGGAGACTTCGTTTCATTCGGCGACATGAAGCGTCAGCTGGCGGATGCGGGGTCACAGCGGCCGTTACTGAAGTTCGATGTGGAAGGTGCGGAGTATGAATTACTTGCAGCGGCTGGCCCAGATGCGCTGCAGGCGTTTCCAGTCATCACCTGCGAGATACATGGCCTTGCCGGCCTGCAAGACCCTGTCTTCTACCAACGTGCATTGGACTGCATACGATTGCTGACCCGGCATCATGCCCCGGTGCATCTACATGCGAACAACTACGGCATCGTTGCCCTCATTGCCGGTGTCGCGGTTCCTGACGTCCTGGAATTGAGTTTGTTGCGTCGCGATCTCGGAGTAACGGCGGAACTTGCGCATGATCCTGTGCCTGGGCCCCTCGATCGGCCAAACCACCCAATGAACCCTGACATTTGCATGACGCCCCTTGGGTAATCGGCCGACGAACGCCCGTTTAGAGTGTAGTTTGCAGGCCGGCATGATACGCTACAAACGTGTAAATCCGCGCTCGGCGAGCAACTCGAAGCTCGGGCAGCAACGGCTGTTTATATCTGGTTCCTGCGCGTTGATCACCCATTTCCGACTGAGCAGCTTTTCGCCATCGAGGCTGAGCTGACCGGTCAGGTTCATATCCGGTGGCGACGTCCTGCTCACCGCCAAGTCGTCGTCGCACCAGGCACCCTGCGACTTCATGGATGGTGCCGCCGCCGAGGAGCACACAGTCAAGCGGAAGCTCGGCAGCAAGCGCCCGACCTGCCGCCTGCGCTGGTTCGCCCAGGCGCCGCTGCGCGGCGGCCGGGACGCGATGCTGGTCAACTAGGCCAGCGTCACCATCACCGACGCTCGCGGCAAGGCGACCTATGACGGCGCCTTCGTGACCTCGCTGCCCGTCACCCGCGGCACCGTGAGCGAGATCGTGGCCTGCGCCAGGGCACGCTGGAAGATCGAGAACGAGGGCTTCAACGTCCTCGAGTCCAACGGCTACCACCTCGAGCACAACTTCGGCCACGGCAAGCAGAACCTCGCCATGAGGTTCGCCACCATGAACCTGCTGGCGTTTGCCATACACACCGTCTGCGACGGCCTCGAACAGGCGTGGATTGACGCCAGGACCGCCAAGCGCGCCCGCAAGCGATTTTTCGAGCATGTCAGGACGATCACGGCCTACCCCGCCTTCCCCGACTGACAAACCCTCATGCAGACCCTGATCGGCTCAAAGCCGCCCCCCGACATCGCAGCCGAGATCGCCATGTGAGCCTGTCGCGGGAAGGAGCATTTAGAACTGCTGGGCGTGCTCCAATGTCTTTGACAGGACCGCAGAGGTCCTGTATACTCTAGCGATTGGCGTAGCGGGCGTGCTGCGTCAGGACCAGTCCAGAGCCTGCCGCTCTGGGGCAATCTCTGGGACGTGATGGTATCTGTCACGCCTGATTGCACTTCCGTCGCAACCGACCGTTCTGTTCCGCCGTAGAGGGGTACAGAGTGTGGTCCACCCAGACGAATGAGGCCGAACAATGGCTGCTGCCATCATCAATGTTGCCCCAGAGGGCAATCTATCGCGGTATCTGCAAGAGATCCGTAAGTTTCCGATGCTCGCTCCTGAAGAGGAGTTAGCCCTGTCTCGAC
>CAXTFS010000411.1:0-3016 GCA_964243395.1 uncultured Acidobacteriaceae bacterium
GGTGAACACCATGCGCGTGCAGCAGCGAAAGGATGGTCTCGGGCCCTACCACTTCCAACGCTCGGCAACTACACCCACGGAGACGCTGGGTGAAAAGGGCTATGGCAATCCCGTGAACCCCGTGGGCTTGATTGCTTCAGGGTTCCGTCCGTCGGACGATGCGTGCATCTTCCCGTTCCTGGTTCCCGCAAACCTTTTTGCGGTGACCTCCCTGCGGCAGCTCTCTGAGATGGCCGGGACGATCCTGCACGATCACCATCTGGCGCAGAAGGCTTCAGGGCTTGCCGATGAGGTTGCCGCTGCATTGCAACAGCATGCGGTTGTCAGCACGCCGAATGGCTCGATCTGGGCGTATGAGGTGGATGGTTTTGGCGGCCAGGTCTTGATGGATGACGCCAATGTGCCCAGTCTACTGGCGCTTCCGTATCTGCAAAGCTCGCCCGACGCGGCGCTCTATGTACGCACTCGCGCGTTTGTGTGGAGCGAACGGAATCCATGGTTCTTCCGTGGCACCAAGGGCGAAGGCATCGGTGGGCCGCATGAGGGCAAGGACATGATCTGGCCCATGTCGCAGATCATCTACGCGTTGACCAGCACGTCGGATGAGGAGATTCGGCATGCCGTGCGCATGCTGAAGCAATCCAGCGCGGGCATGGGCTTTATGCATGAGAGCTACGGGAAGGACGACGTGAAGAACTTCACGCGCGCGTGGTTTGCCTGGGCCAACACGCTGTTTGGAGAACTGATCGCCACCCTCGCTTTGACCAAGCCGGCACTGCTTCAACCGTAGCTGAGATCCTCGTCGTTACGGATGCCAATGGTAGCTGGCGACTACCTCTCCGTTCGTTCTGATCAGCAGCAGGGCCGCGCGGCCCGCGTCGAGCGTGCCGGTGAAGTCTTTGCCACTGCGAAGATCGTGGAAGCGTACCGTTGTCGAGCTCGTCTCCGACGTGAGTACATACAGGGTTGCGTCCGGTAGACGTGTCGGACAGATCAGGATGCCTGGGTTCTGCAGGTCTGTGGTGTAGGTCGCGCTGACGCCGGCTCGCTTCAGCGCATACCCGTACACGGCGGCGAGCGAGTCATGTTGGCTGTTCAACTCCAGAGGAAACGCAGAGAAGAGGATGTGTCCCTGACCAAGCGGTATCTCGGCCCAGGTCGCATTACCGGGCAGGACGGCGCGGTCCAGGATTGTCGTTTTGATGCCGGTGTACTGGAGGGGCAGATCGCCGTTGGGGCCTGCCAGCGTCTGTTGACGCTGGGCAAGGGCGAGCAGCGCGTAGGGCAGGCCAACGGCGCTGGCGCGGTCGGTTGCATGCAGGTGCTCGTCTGCACTGAAGGGCCCCGAAATCAACAGCGTCGCGCCGGCACGCACGCGCGCTTCGATATCTGCCCAAGCTTTTTCCTTAAGCCCGTAGGCCGAAGGCAAGAGGATGAGCTTCGGGGAGCCAAGCGTGTCGGTGGCATACTCCGCAACGGCATAGGCCTCCACGCGGTTCAGTTGGTAAAGCGTGCGCACGGCGGCCTGTTGCGCCTCGAGAGCCTGTGGATTGAACACGGAGAGTTGCAGTGACTCCGGCAGCACGATAGCGACCTCAGGCAGCTGCAAACCCGTGGCGTAGGGCGCGGCCTGGCTAGCAAACCTGCCCATATCGCGCATCAGGCTCTCCCAGATCTTGGCGGAGCCATCGCTGCGCTGCATGCCGAAGTCGACCTCGCGGGCCCAGTCCCATTGCAGCGCACCAGAGCTGCCGGCCGCAAACCCGAGTGCCCATTTGCGCTCCTCGATCGCCGTCCCGGTGAACTCGTCGTAGCGCCACGCGCCATCGATGTCCCATGCGGGCTGGTAGCCGGTTTCGCCCGTGATGTTGGGCATGCCCGGACGTTTTGCCGCAACCGAGTCCCATAGCAGCGCGTCGTCGTTCCAATAGGTGTGATTGGTGGTGAAGGACACACCCGCCGTTGCATAGAACTGGTTGAGCACGCGATTGCTGACTCCGCCTTCATCCTGCCCGACGTTGATCAGTTGCGTGCTGCCGCCGGTGCGAATGGCGCTCACCATGGAACGCACCCACCCGGAGAACATGTCCTGCGCAAACAGGTTGTAATCGAAGGCGCGCACCTCGGAGGCGTTGCCGTACCGGTCGTAGGTGAGGTCCTGTGTGCGGGGCAGCGCTATCGTGTTGAACGAGCTCAACGACTCGGGCGTCACACGCCAGGCGTCTGCCAGCGCGCTGAGTGTTTTGTAGCGAGTCTCCAGCCATGTGTGCCATGCCGTCTGCTCGGCGGGATCGTTGTTGGGTACGTTGCCGTGGAAGATCTGGCGCGGATTGGAAAACGATGGCTCATTGATCAGGTCGTAGCAAAGCCATGGCACCTTTCCAAACCGGTTGACCACAGAGACCAGGTAGTCGTGTTCCGCTTCCACGGCGCCAGCGTCCAGGTAGGGATTGGGCGGTGCAGGCTCCGGACCCGTGTCGCTCGAAGGACGACGTGGATCCGAGACACGTGGGCTGAACGCAAAGAACGTGAAGTTGACCGCGATGTTGTGTCGGTGTGCGGCGGCGAGAAACGCCTCCAGATTGCGCAGAAAACGCTCGTTCACCCCGCCGGTTTGTGGCTCGATAAATCTGCTGTGGCCGCCCCACACGCCAGTGCGCACGAAGTTGACCCCGTGCCGCTGCATGTCAGCAAAATCATGCTCCCACACTGCGCCGTTCCGCGGGCCTGAAAAGTCCCAACCGTTCTCTTCCGTGGTGAAGTAGTTGGTGCCGACAGGGAGGAACGGGTGGTCTCCGAGCGAAAGAAAGTCACCATGCACGGCGAGCGCTGGACCAGCCGCGAGCTCGCTCAGGTCCTCTACGATGAAGCCATTTTCCGCCGCCTCCTGTGGCGCCTTCGCGCCTTCCGGCGTCCACACCGCGCGCACCGTGTAGATGCCTTTCGGCAGAGCCTGGTGGAAGGGCAGTACGACCGCATCATTGCCATGCAACGGCAGTGTGGAGGTGCTCAGCAC
>CAXTFS010000412.1:0-2995 GCA_964243395.1 uncultured Acidobacteriaceae bacterium
GCCTTCGGCTATCTTTCGGCCGCGTTCAACTGGAGCTACGCGGTTTGCCAGCTGCCGGTCGGCGTCCTGCTGGACCGCTACGGTGTACGCCGCATCGGACGGACCTCCACATTGCTCTGGAGCGTGGCTTCCTTTGGCGCGGCGATGGCTCCGGGCCTCGCTGCGCTGTTCGGGGCGCGGCTGCTGCTGGGCGTTGGCGAGGCACCCATCTTTCCTGCCAATGGCAAGGCGGTGGGGCTATGGTTTCCAGACCGCGAACGTTCCTTTGCGAGCGCCATCTTTGACTCGGCTGCCAAGTTAGCGCCGGCGATCGGTGTTCCGCTGCTCGGCGTCATTCTGATCCATGCCGGCTGGCGCTGGAGCTTCGCCATCACCGGCTTCATCAGCCTGGCCTATTTTGCCCTCTTCTGGATCGTCTACCGCGACCCGGGCGACGATCCCCTGCTGGACGAGGGGGAGCGAAGCTACATCCAGCGGGGGACGGCTGCACTCAGCCACGGTTCGTCCGTGGAGCGTGCGTCACTTCTTTACCTGCTACGGCAGCGCAAGGTGATCGGTCTGGCCATCGGCTTCGGTTCGTATAACTACGTGTTTTATCTGCTGCTCACGTGGTTGCCGCGCTACCTGTCTGCGACCACCGGCATCGACCTGCTCCATTCCTTCCTCTATACCGGCGTGCCGTGGCTTTTTGCGACCGGGACCGACCTCCTCATCGGCGGCCTGCTGCCGGACTGGCTGATCACGCGCGGGTACGATCCGAGCCGCGTGCGGCGCACCATCCTGATCGGCGGCATGGCCTGCGGCCTGGGGCTGCTGGGTGCGGCGGAGGCGCATACACCCCTGCGGGCACTGCTTTGGATCAGCCTCTCCATCGGTGGGCTGGCGGCGGCGGCGCCGATGGCGTGGTCAATCATCACGCTGGTTGCGCCGCGAGGCTGTGTGGGCGCGGTGGGTGGCGTCATCAACCTGGCCAGCCAGATCTCCGGCATCACCGCAGCGATCCTGACTGGCTATCTTGCCAACACACACGGTGGTTTTGCGCTGGCCTTTGCGATCGCCGGTGCGTATCTGGTCGCCGGCATCGCCGCCTACCTGTTCTTGCTTGGACCGATCACTCCGATCCCCGGCGAGATATCCGAGGTGGGCGTCGGTCCGCTACCAAGTTAGGGCTTCCCTGCCGTCCTGGGTGGATACGTCTGAGTTACGCCGGTACGGTCGTTAAAGACTGCGAAGCTGCCGTCCCGCGCACCGGTCAGTTCCAGGAAATGGCCCGCATCGGGGCCCGGCAGGTTGGCGATGTAAGCCTCCTTCGCGTTGTGCGCCGCGCCGCCTTCCTCCGAGTAGTGCAGCTGCCACAACGTCTCCAGACCCCGGACCTGCGCGAAGGTCACAAACGTGGGAACGGAACCGCCCTTCTTCGCTCCGTTATCCATGATCGCGACCCGCGGCGACACGGCATCGACGAGCGCGGGGCTGGAGCTTTGGTACCAGCCATGATGCGAAACCACCAGCACGTCCACCGTGCCCAATCGATTGATGGGACACATCAGCTGCCGTTCCTTGTCCCAGGTCAGATCGCCAAGATCAAGGATGCGCAGCGCACCGTAGGTGATCTCCACGCCGAGCGAGCGAGCGTTCTCCGTCGTGTCGGTTGGACGCACTTCGCTGGCCTGGCAGAATGGGTTCGGCTGGCCCGCATTGCGCAATGGCTGGGCAATCGTCTCACCATCACCGCTGATCACGGTGACCTGCATGCCGGCGATCGGCAGGGCGTCGCCCGGATGTGCTTCGATGTGCTTCGATTTGCTGCCGGCGAGCGCCTTCTCGTAGGCGTCATAGCCTTGCTGTGTCGCTCCACCGTCGAGTTCGCGGTTCGGCCCATGATCGATAAAGGTGCCGACCGGCATGCGCGCAAGCAGCTGGGGCACACCGCCGACGTGGTCCACATGGAAGTGCGTGATGAGCACGTAATCCAGGTGCGTGAGACCGGCGCGGTGCGCAACCGCAACAATGCGATCCGCATCGCGGCCGCCGTTCCCCGGCCAGCCGGTATCGATCAGCAGCGACTGGTGCGCTGGCGTGACAAACAGCGTCGACTGGCCACCTTCGGCATCGATGAAGTACACCTGCAGCTTCCCGGCCTCCGGAGGGGCTGCGTGCAAAGCAGGTTCCGTGCTCCAGATAGCGCACACTGCGGCAGCGGTAACAACGAGCTTCCATTTCGCTTTCAAGTGCATGCCCTCACGTCGGTTTGCTGTTTCACTGCGTTGCCTTGACGCAGCGTCTTAACGAAAGTGATACAAGTGCCGCAGCTTGCCATGCGGTCGCGGACATCGTACCCGCTGGGTCGTTCCTTCGGCCAGCAAAGCAAGGGACTACTGCCTCAAAGTTCGTAAAATTCGCAAGTTCGCGAGGATACTCCGATGCCCGATCGCTCCGACTCATCGCACTATGACCTTATCGTGATCGGCTCAGGCCAGGCGGGCAATCCCCTCGCCTCTGCCTTCTTTGCAGCCGGCAAACGTGTCGCCATGATTGAACGCGCCGCGGTGGGCGGCACCTGCGTGAACTATGGCTGCACGCCGACCAAGACGATGGTTGCCTCGGCAGAGATCGCGCATGCGGCCCGCCATGCGGAAGAGTTCGG
The DNA here is from genome assembly GCA_964243395.1 of uncultured Acidobacteriaceae bacterium. Taxonomy (GTDB): domain Bacteria; phylum Acidobacteriota; class Terriglobia; order Terriglobales; family Acidobacteriaceae; genus Granulicella. The sequence goes on from CAXTFS010000412.1 coordinate 2,648, forward strand.
CGTCCGCACCGGCGAGGTCACCGTGGACATGGCGGCCGTTGTGGCGCGCAAACGCAGGATCGTTGCGTCGTCACGCGCAGGCAGTGAGAAAAAGTTTGCCAACGGCATTGATCTTCTCCGCGGCCGCGGTTCTTTCTCCGGCCCGAAGCAGATTCACGTGGAGCTGAGCGAGGGTGGCGCACGCGATCTAACGGCAAACGTGATGGTCATCGATACCGGGCTCTCGCCTGCGCTGCCGCAGATCGATGGGATCGACAGCGTCTCCTTCCTCAACAACGTTTCGATCATGGAGCTCGATCGTGTGCCGGACCATCTGCTGGTGCTTGTCGGCGGCTACATCGGCCTTGA
>CAXTFS010000413.1:0-2985 GCA_964243395.1 uncultured Acidobacteriaceae bacterium
ATACTGGGATGCGCCGAACAGCACCATGCTGCACGCCTATGGCTATGTGAAGGCTGTCGTGACTGGCGCTCCGCCGACCCCAGGCGGCAACGAGAAGATCAGCTTCGCCTAGCGGCATCGCCGTCCAGGGTCGCGGCGCTTGAGCGAGAGCCGGGCGCCTGTGGAAACACAGGCGCCGCCATCCGGCAAGCAGCCGTTCGACATCGATGAGGTATTTGTCCGCCTGCGCACCGCCTGCGCCGCGTTGCCGAAGGCGGCGATGTTCGACTTGCGGGACCGTGGTTTTGGCACCCCATTCGAGCAGCTTATCAGCAGCCTGATTTCCGCCCGCACCCTGGAGCATATGACGATGGCGGTTTCGCTCCGCCTGTTTGCCGTGGCCCGCACGCCGGATGCGGTGGTGGCGTTGGGGGAAGACGAGTTGGTCCGCCTGTTGCACGGTGCGACGTTTCCGGAGCCGAAGGCGCGCGACATCCTGGCGCTATCTCGCGCCATACGGGACGAGCACAGCGGCCAGGTGCCGGACACTCTGGAGGGCCTGACTGCCTTCCGTGGCGTTGGGCCGAAGATTGCTGCGCTGACCCTGGCGGTCGGGTTCGGGCAACCAGCGATCCCAGTCGACATCCATGTGCACCGGGTCGCCAACCGCTGGGGCTACGTCGCCACCAGTACCCCGGAACGCACCCTGGCGGCGTTGCAGGCGAAGCTGCCGCGGCAATACTGGATTGAGATCAACGAGCGGCTGGTGCCATTCGGTAAGTATATCTGCACTGGGCCGGCGCCGCGTTGCCGGGACTGCTTGCTGCTGTCGATGTGCCGGCAGGTCGGAGTCAAACCATAGGCTGGGCACTTCAAAACCAATTAATTCACCTACGCAATTGAGAGAAGCTGCTGTGCAGCGATACGAAACCGTTATGATTGGATGAGGTGGTTCCATGAAGCGACGTTCGGTTCTTTGCTTTGGCTGTTGCGCTGCGTTTGCTCCGATGCTGGTCTCAGGCATTGGTGCCGCGCCAGCATCGGCTGCCGACGCTGAGCTTTCGCCGGCAGACCGCTCCTTCGTTGCCAAGGTTTCCCAGGGCGGCATGTTCGAGGTGGAAGCCGCCAAGGTCGCCTCGGAACGGGCGGCTCGGCAGGACATTGTCGATATCGGCTTCACCGAGGTCCACGACCACCAGCTTGTCGGCGCCAAGCTTCGCTCCATTGCGGCCTCGGTCGGCATCCAGCTTGACACGGCCCTGAACGCCGAGTTCCAGCAACGCCTTGACAAGCTGAGCAGCCTGTCGGGAAAGGCGTTCGACAATGCGTTCATCAAGGAAATGAATTCCATTCATGCCGCTGACGGCGCCGCGTTCGCGGCAGAGGCGAAGTCGGGTCAAAACCCTGCCCTGCGTACTTTCGCGGCTGAAACGGTGCTGATCGTCAAGCGTCACCTTGGCTCGCTGCATGCGCTGCCGCTTGAGACGGTTTAACGCCGGGCGGCACGGGGGTTGTCCTGTCCCTATAATATAGGCTTCGGTCACTTTGTAATACCAAGCGCTGATGCACCCGACTGTTATCAAGGCACGGTCATTACGCGTCGGCTCCGGCGCAGCGTCCCAAGGGCGCACGGCCCGCAAATTCAGTCTTCCGCCCCCTGGATTGCTGCATCGCAATGACACGCGGGACAACAAGGGCCTGAGCTGAAACAATCGTTTCGACTCAATTGTGGCATCCAGTGATGAAAAGATCGTCGGCAACCCATCGGCTTGTCGGTCTTCTTTGACCTCCAATGTCGCGGCGTATTATGGCTGTCCAGCTTCTTCTTACCGAGGATCGAACTGATAATCCATCAACAAGGCAAGGGCGTCCAGCGTCGAGGCATTGACCTTGATCTGCAGCAGGTGAAGGGTGTTTACTGCTTCGATCACGTCGAAGAACCTGAATATAGGTTCATAATGCGGCCGGTCGTCGGTGATGTCATGCACGAGCACCTGCGGAGCTTGCCCGGCTGGAACGTAGTCTTTGCAAGCAAGCACGACGCTGAGGCAGCAACCGACCCGGAAACGGCCATCCACGTAAACCAGGTCGGGGACGTAGCCCCGCTTAGAAACCTCCTGCCATCCCGCCCGAATGTAGTTCGGCCAGGGAGCCTTGTCCGGCATCCCGCTCGCATGGTCATGCGGATATCCCAGGGGTGCGACCGGGCCGACATCTCCGTGCACGAGGCTGAGCTTGCCGTGCCCGACGGCTTCGATGGCTTCGGGATGCTGTCGTAGGGTGTCGATCCAGGCCGGGTCGGACTCGACGGCGACCATCATCCCGATCCCTTGCCTGACCGCTGACAGGGTTGATCCGCCCGCTCCGAATTCAAGATAGCGACGGCTTGTGCCAAGCGCGCTCGCGAACAGGGCCGGTTCCTGGTCAAAAAAATGGGGGTTCCCGATATGCATGTGAGAAGCACCTGACATGATGTTCGATCCTTGCTGGCAGTGCATGCGGTTCGGCGCAAGGTCGAGCGGTTTTGCACCAGTGTCCACCCATGCAGCGAAATCCACTCTGGCCAAGCGTCACTGCGTTGCCATCGGTGGGCCATGCACCTTTGGCCATGGGTTTCTTGAAGGACAAACGCGCCGGCACACCAGTACCTCTTTCGTCTCTGCAGATGCCCCATCTGCATCGGAGCGGTTGTCTCAGCTCGGCCCCTAACGAACCAGGGGACGGCTGAACCGATCATGACGGGCCGCTGGCACCAGTCTGAAGCCAGGGACATCGGCCATAGGCACTAACATGAGCCTAAATCTCGTTATGAGGCGAAGCTCTGTTGCGCCCACGATACCGTGGCGGGCAGTGGGCGCCGACAGGATTGCAACCCCGTCTGCCGCCATGTCTCAACTAGACCTGATCGGCTGGCGTCAGGTCATCGGGCGCGCGACATGCCCGGCATAAATCGGACGCGCCAGTAGCCGGTCATACCAGGCGCGCAGGTGCGGCTGCTTCGGCCGG
>CAXTFS010000414.1:0-2984 GCA_964243395.1 uncultured Acidobacteriaceae bacterium
GTCGTCTGTTGGGCAAAGGCAGCGCCACAGCCAAGGGAGAGAGCGAGTGAGGTAGTCAGAATCAAAGACTTCATGGTGAGCAGCTCCTTGCTGCATGGACGTCCATGGCAGCCTGTAAGTTGAAACACCGCCGGCAAAAGATGTTGCGTCGCGCGACTCGCGTCGGCTTACAGGCACTCCGGGGCTACTTACAGCGATAAGGGTTACAGCTCCAGCCGGGAGTCCTCAATCGCGAGCCGGACGTTGCCTTCGGACTTCTGCAGGCGGCGTACAGCCTCCATCTTGTCCACGCTGGCCTTGAGCATGACCACGGCAATCGGGATGCTCTTGCCGGCGGACTTGATGGTGCGGATCGCGGTGTCACGATCGATCTCGCAAAGCTTCATCAGCACACGGATACCCCGCTCGACGAGCTTGGCATTCTTCATGTGCACGTTCACCATCAGGTTGTCGTAGACGTACCCGAGCCGGGTCATCGCGCCGGTGGTGATGGTGTTCAGGATCATCTTCTGCGCGGTGGAGGCTTTCATCCGGGTTGATCCCGATAGGACCTCCGGGCCAACCTCGGCGCAGATCGTGATGTCGGCAACCTGGGCGAGATCGGAGTTCGGATTGCAGGTAATCGCTGCGGTTTTGGCTCCACGGGCACGCGCATATTCGATCGCACCCACAACGTAGGGCGTCCGGCCCGAAGCGGACACGCCGATGATGACATCCTTGCGCGTGGGCCGGCGGCGGGCCACATCGCGCTGGCCGATCTCCGGCGAATCTTCGTTGACGTCCGAAGCACTGGCGAGTGCCTTCGGTCCGCCCGCCATCAGGTACTGCACCTGCTGCGGATCGGTGGAGAAGGTGGCGGGGCACTCGGACGAATCGAGTGCAGCGATACGCCCGGAGGACCCGGCACCGACGTAGATCAGGCGGCCGCCATCCCGGAGGGAGCGGGCCACGGTGTCAATCACCATGGCAATCTCAGGCAGCGCCTTCTTTACCGCCGACGCCACTTTGGCGTCTTCCTGGTTGACGATGCGTGCAATCTCAAGAGCGGACTTGGTGTCCAGACCGATGGAGGCTTCGTTTGGCCTCTCTGTGGTCAGACCCTGCAGGTCGGTCAGGGTGCGACCGGCAGGCTTTTGGCTCTCGGTCTCCGGGGTCAGGGTCATGGTCGCCATAGGTTTCGAACCGATATCCCATTCTAACTCAGGGGGCAGGCCCTCACGCTTCCCCGACGGTGGCACCCGGTGCGCAACTTTCGCGTCTAAACTGCTGACAACGGTGCCCGACCGTGCAATAAACAATGCAGCAATTACCCGACCCCCAGGATCTTCCGAGCTCTTCCCCCGACCCGGTGCAAACCCGGCAGGTGCTCGCGCCCCGCACCGGCGTGCAGGCCTGGTCGCGCGATCTGCTCATCTCGCTGGCCGTGTCGCTGTTCATCATCCTGTTTCTCTACCAGCCGGTACGTGTGGAAGGCACCAGCATGCTGCCGCGCCTGGAGGATCAGGATCGCCTCTTTATCAACAAGTTCGCCTACCGCTTTGAAGGCATCCACCGCGGCGATGTTGTGGTCTTTTACTACCCCTACGACCACTCCAAGAGCTACATCAAGCGGGTAATCGCGCTCCCGGGCGACCGTCTGGCGATCGATCACGGCCAGGTCTCCGTGAACGGCGTCAATCTCCCGGAGATCTATGTCCCTGAAAAGTATCAGGATGAGCGTTCCATGACCGACCGGACCGTGCCCTTAGGGGAGTACTTCGTCATGGGCGATCACCGTTCCATCTCCAGCGACAGCCGCGACTTCGGCCCCGTCCCACGCGGCTTGATCTACGGCAAAGCCGCCTTTGTCTACTGGCCGGTGGATCAGGCCGGCGTGGTGCGCTGAACCGGATCCGGCCCCGTGCGCTGTGCCTGATCCGAGGTGCGCTGAACCTGATCCGAGGTGCGCTGAACCTGATCCGAAGTGCGCTGAACCTGATCCGTCCCCGCAACCTGTTCCGCGCCCTGGGGAAGCTGGTATTGGACGATGTCCGCGAAGTTGGTGGGCACCAGACTCGCGCCACCCACCAGCGCCCCGTCGATCTCCTCCTGCGCCATCAGGGAAGCGATGTTTTCGGGCTTTACTGAGCCGCCATAAAGGATGCGTGTCCCCTCGGCGACGGCCTCGCCGCAGCAGTGCCGCACCTCAGCGCGAATCTGCCGGTGCGCATCGGCCGCAATCTCCGGCGATGCCGTCGATCCGGTCCCGATCGCCCAGATCGGCTCATATGCAATCACCAGGCGCCTAGCCTCGTTCGCCGAAATATTCCGCAGCGCGGCATGCACCTGCGAGCGCAGCACCTCTTCGGTCCTGCCGTTCTCGCGATCCGAAAGCAGTTCGCCCACACACACGATCGGCGTAATACCGTGATTGATCGCTGCCTTTAGCTTCAGGTTCACGCGCTCATAGCTCTCGCCAAAGTAGAGCCTCTGCTCGGAGTGCCCCAACAACACCTCGCGGCAGCCGATGGACACAAGCATCGTCGGTGAGGTCTGCCCGGTATACGGCCCCTCGTTCAGCCAGTGCATGTTCTGCGCGCCCGCCCGCACGTTGGTGCCTTCCGTGCCTTCAATCACATAGGCCAGCGAACTCATCGTGGGGAGCACGACGATCTCGTCGCGCGTATGCCCCTCCACCAGGGGTAGGAATGCATCGAGGAAGGCCAGCGACTCGCGTGGCGTCTTGTACATCTTCCAGTTGCCGGCGATGATCGGCTTGCGCATGGGCAAGGGACGGGGCCTTTCCTTCGTTTCCTTGTTTGAGCTTCCGACGTTCCCCGGAGCTTACGGGTGTCCGCGGCTCGGGGCAAGGTTGATGTTCTTCCGCTTGGATGCGGTTTGCAGTCCGGCTCTCACTACGGGGAGCGCCGACACGCAGGGTGGAAGCTCGTGCCTACGGCTTGTCAGACAGCGCATCCACTCCGGGCAGGTTCTTGCCTTCCAGA
>CAXTFS010000415.1:0-2978 GCA_964243395.1 uncultured Acidobacteriaceae bacterium
CAGCGAGATAGGGCGCCAAGCGACCCGCTTCACGCCACGCCGCGTACACGCCGACGCCTACGACCACCCTGCCGGCTAGCTTGCGCTGGTCGCAGCCCGGTCGCAACCCCTCTGAGTCCTCTGTAGTCTAAGAGGGAGACGCATTCGCAAGGAAACACCATGCCGCTGTACGAATACGAGTGCCAGGCGTGCCATCGCCGCACCGAAAAGATCCAGAAGTTCTCCGCCGCGCCCCTGACGGAGTGTCCCTACTGTGGCGGCGCGCTGGAGCGCACGATCACAGCGCCTGCAGTGCACTTCGCGGGCGGCGGCTGGTACAAGGACCTTTACTCTTCGGCCAAGCCGCCCGCGGCGCCGACCTCCGGCGAGGGCGGTGCACCGGCTGCACCGGCCGGTGGCGACCCCGCTCCGGCAAGTGGCGGCGACGCCAAACCTGCTGCTCCCGCCGCGGCACCAGCCAGCGCTCCCGCAGCTTCCTCCTCCACCACCGGCAACACCGGATCCTGATCAGAAAGGGGTGTCCAGGGCGCACGAAAGTGCACTCCGGCATCCCCCTACCCGGTTACACAACCGCCATGAGGCTGCGCTATGATGCATCGCATGAGGCTATCCCGTTCCCTTCGCACGCTACGGCACGGATTGGAAGATACCTTCGCTTACGCGGTTAAGGAGAGCCGCCTCGTTATGCGAAACGTCGGTTTTGTGTCTGCTGGTATCACCGTTCTGGCCGTCGGTGTTGTGGTCGGCCGTGAACTTCGTCAACGCTATAAGTTCTCGCGGCGCACCCCCTACGACTTCTATGCGCACGCCGGCGAACGCCGTGACCGCTTCGGAGAACGCGAGTTCGGCGTCGGCATCTAGGCGCACGGCGGACCCGCGCCTTCGCCTACGCCAAAACATCAATCTTCAGGTCCCGTTTCAACATCTCGTTCAGACGTATTCGTATAAAAGCACCTATCAGCCACTAAGTGTCCCAGAACGGCAGCGATCGCAGCGACCCTCCCTGCATCTTCGCGTGCACCCGGCACATCAGTAGAAGGACCGATTACCCGCGATCGGTGTTCCGCGGTGCATCTAACCGCACACTACTGATGGCCACCCAGACGCCTCCATTTCCCGTGGCACCGCTCCTGCCGGTCCTGTCTTCCTTTCCTGGAGGACGATCCGGTGCGGACCTGCCGGTGCTGGAGTCCGCGACCGTCGGTGAGGGCTCGCGGCTGCGTGACAGCCATGGGCGCGCCATCACGGACCTTCGACTATCCGTTACCGACCGCTGCAACTTTCGGTGTGTCTACTGCCGCACTGGCAATGGCAGTGAGACCCTTGGCGACTTGTCGCTCGGGGACTACGCCCGCATGCTGCGGCTCTTCGTTTCACTCGGCGTGGAGAAGATCCGGTTTACCGGGGGCGAACCGCTTCTGCGGCGTGGCCTGGTCGATCTGATCCGCGAAACGTCGGGCATGCAATCAGCGTTTTCCGACGCGCCGCTGGACTTGGCTCTGACCACCAACGGTCACTTGCTTGCGCCCATGGCGCGCGATCTGAAAGCCGCTGGCCTTAGCCGCGTGACCGTCAGCATGGATGCCGTCGACCCCGAGACTTTTGCCCGCATCACGCGCGTTCCCAACAGCTTCGGGCGCGTCCGCGACGGGATTCGCGCCGCGCAGGACGCCGGCATGGGCCCCGTAAAGGTGAACTGCGTGCTGCTGCGCGGCTTCAACGACTCTCAGATCGAAGCCTTCGCGGAGTTTTCTCGTAGTGAAGGCGTGATCGTTCGCTTCATCGAGTTCATGCCGCTCGAAGAAGAGCGCACCTGGTCCCCGGACACGGTGGTTCGCCTGGATGAGATCGTAGAGCGTCTAAACCGGGTGCGGCCCCTGGTGGCGCTCCCGGCAAATCAGCTCTCCGAAACCGCGCGGCGCTACACCTTCGATGATGGTTTGGGCGAGATCGGGATTATCGCGCCGGTCTCGCATCCGTTCTGCGGTCACTGCAGCCGGATCCGGCTCACCTCGGACGGCAAGGTACGGACATGTCTCTTCTCGCAGACCGACCACGACCTCGCCGGCCCACTTCTGCGCGGTGCGTCCGACGAGGAGTTGCGTGCGCTGATTCGCGGCATCGTGGAGCGCAAAGAGGCGCGCCACCACATCGGAGAGCCGGGTTTCCTGCAGCCCTCCCGCAGTATGGTGCAGATCGGCGGCTAGTCACCGCCCCCAGGCAAGCTCGTGTCCCCCGTGAGCAAGGCGCCTATGGACCCTGACCTTCTGCCGTGGAAATTCACTTGCGTACCACGGAAATTGGACAAAGGTTGACCTAGTGGCATTGCGACCCGCTGGAGAGAGGGATATGCTAAGGCTCTTCCGGATGGGGTAAGCGGTTACCTCATTGACCAAGGGGTTATCTGTCGTGAGTGCACGATCGGCATCGCATGTTGGAAAGGGTCCGCAACCCGATGAGTTGCGGCTCTTCCACGAGGTCGGGCAGGCACTCACGTCCAACCTCGATCTCGAAGCGCTGCTGCGGACCATCCTTGGCAAGATGGAGGAATACTTCGGGCCGGAGCGCTGGTCGCTGCTCATGGCGGACGAGGAAACCGGCGAGCTCTTTTATGCACTAACGGCCGGCCCCACGGACTCGCTTGCACCCGGAACACGGCTGCGCAAGGGGGAGGGCATCGCCGGCTGGGTCGCGCTCACCGGGGAGCCGCTGGTCATCCCGGATGTGCGATTGGATCGCGATTGGGCACGTTTCGCACGCGAACACCCTGAGTTGCATCTGCATTCGATCGCCTGCCTGCCGATCCAGCACGGCGGCCGCACCCTTGGGGTGCTGCAGCTGCACAACAGCAAACTGGAGCTGCTGCCCGGCAGTTCCCTGTCGTTCCTGCGCGTGCTGTGCGATTACACCGCGATCGCCATGGAAAACGCCCGGCAGGTCGACCTGGTGCACCGCTTGAGCATCACGGACGACTGCAC
>CAXTFS010000416.1:0-2976 GCA_964243395.1 uncultured Acidobacteriaceae bacterium
GGCCGCCGCTTGAAGACACCAGGGTGAGCTACTACGGCCAATATGTCGCCGTTGCGGTTGCTGGCTCGATGGAGCAGGCGCGCGCCGCTGCGGAGGCCGTGAAGGTCACCTACAAGGCGCTCCCGCACAATACTTCGGATCACCTGCTCGGAACCCCGCTCACAACGCCGGCCATGAAGCCCGGCGAGAAACGTGGCGACACGGCCGTTAGCTTCCAGAATGCCGCCGTGAAACATGAGGCAACCTACAAGATACCGGCCGAGACCCACAACCCGATCGAACTGCATGCATCCGTAGCGGTCTACAAGGACGGCAAGTTCACCCTGTATGAGACCTCGCAGGCCGTGGTGAACCATCGTGATGTGTTGGCCGCGTCGCTCGGCGTTCCCACGGAACAGGTGCAGGTAATTACCCGGTTCCTTGGCTCCGGTTTCGGCGGCAAACTCTGGCCCTGGAGCCATTCCCTGCTGGCGGCGGCATGCGCGCGCAATCTGAACCGCCCTGTGAAGCTGGTCGTCAGCCGCTCCATGATGTTCGAGAGCGTCGGCCATCGCCCGGCCATCGATCAGCAGATCCAGCTTGGAGCAGACACCACGGGCAAGCTGACGACGATCGTGCATAACTACGTCAATCACACGGCGATGCTGGATGACTATGACGAGGGCTGCGGTGAAGCTACGGCACTGCTTTACTCCTGCCCGAATGTACGTATCACCAGCGGCATGGCTCGCCGCAATGTTGGTCCTCCCACCTCGATGAGAGGCCCCGGCGCCGTGCCCGGGCTCTTCGCACTGGAAAGCGCGATGGATGAGCTGGCGATCCAGCTGAGGATCGATCCTGTACAGCTTCGCCTGATGAACGAACCGGTGAACGATGAGAGTTCCGGAAAGCCATTCTCTTCCCGTCACCTGAAGGAGTGCCTTACGGTCGGGGCGGAGAAGTTCGGATGGGCAAAGCGTAACCCGGCCATCGGCTCCATGAAGAACGCCGAAGGTTTGACCCTCGGCTGGGGAGTCGCCGCTTGTTCCTGGGGTGCGATGAGCATCGCAGCGAAGGTGACCGTCGAGCTCTTGCAGGATGGGTCGGCGCGCGTGACGTGCGGCACGCAGGACATCGGCACCGGAACCTACACGATCTTCGCGCAGCTCGTGTCGCACGAGACCGGGATCCCCTTGCACCGGGTTGATGTCGTCCTTGGCGATACGGCGCTTCCCTCCGGTCCCATCAGTGGTGGGTCGTGGACGACCGCATCCATCACGCCGGCGGTTCTCGAAGCTGCGAAAAAGGCAACGAGCACACTGCTGACGATTGCTACCAGCACTCCAGGCTCTCCCTTCGACGGCAAAAAGCCGGAGGACCTGGAGATGGCGGAAGGCGGAGTTCAGGAGAAGGGCCAGGCCTCGACACGGGTCGGCTCCGGCCATGTGCTGACCCTGGCCAAGGTGAAGGCCGCGAGTGGCAATGGCGAATCACAGGGGATTCTGGGTAACCCGAAGACGGAGTATTCCTTCCACAGCTTTGGCGCGCAGTTCGCGGAAGTGACGTGGCAGCCGGAGATCGCTCGTTTACGAGTGAGTCGCATCGTGACCGTCATTGACGCGGGTCGAATGCTCAATCCCCGTGCAGCGCGCAACCAAATCGAGGGTGCCGTGGTGATGGGTGTCGGGATGGCCATGTTCGAGGCCACCGAGTATGACCAGCGCTCCGGTGCGCCCATCAACTCCAATCTTGCGGATTACATTGTGGCCGTTGCTGCTGACTGTCCTGAGATCGACGTCACGTTCCTCGACTATCCGGACTTCCACCTGAATGCGGTGGGCGCACGAGGCGTCGGTGAGATCGGGCTGGCCGGTGTAGCTCCTGCGATCACCGCTGCGGTCCACCATGCAACGGGTGTCCGTGTTCGTGATCTCCCGGTGAGGATCGAGGACCTGCTCGCGGCACCTTATCCCGTTGCTCGCACCGCATGAACGCGCGAGATGGGCTTAACCTTTGCACTGTCAGTGTGGAAATCGAAGAGCGGGTTGCTGTTGAGGTTCGGCGGCTCTGGAAGCCGACAGTGTTGCGTCAACAATCAACGGCCCTGGTCGTTTATATCGGCTTTCAGCCGGTACATCGCCCGTTGATCCATGCGGATGAATCCGCTGCTCGGCGTGTCAAGTTCGGCAATAAGGGTGATCGTGATGGCGATGGTCAGTGGTGCTACCAGCACCGTTAGCCAGAAGCGGCTGCCCAGGGTTAACCCGCGGGTGAAGACGGCGATGGCAGACACAGAGAAGATCAGCAACCAGACGGTGATGGGCAGGCGATTTTCAGTGCTGGCGATACGCTTTTCATGAAGATCGATGACTTGGTTCAGTGAGCTCAGGTAAGCCACTGCGACCGCTGAACGATCAGTCCTCGTGATGACGACCAGCCCCTCCCAGAGTCGCTTTTGTATCTCCTTCGCACGACGATCGGATTCTGCTGCGCGGGTGGAATCCAGGCCTGCGTTGTCCGCTTCAATGCGGGCGTCGACGTACTGCGTCAGCAGATGTTCCGCTTCGCTGCTGCTCGTTGGTGACAGCGTCTCCGAGCGAAGGTAAGCCGTTCCGATGGCGTTGGCCTCGTCGATCAATAACGTCCTGCGTTCCGCATATCGAGCGGCAGCCAGCGCCAGGGTGAAACCCACTAACAGGCTGACCAGAACAAACAGCCCGTCCCGAAGTGCCCCCATCTGCTCTTTGCGGTGTGGATCCTCTTGGATCCGCGTACGAACGGCTGTGTACCGCCCGGCCTCGATGGCAAGGGCCAGGAAGGTCACCGTGAGTATGCCCACCACATACGGGTAATCGAGTAATGATTGCATTCCACCAAGCTACTCTCACTTGTAAGACCGCAATCCGATAAGAAACGAGAGGTCCAGTAGGGCGTTGGGGACCATGGTCTCGAGATAGCACCAAAGAGTGCTTGCCTCGTGACGATGGCAGCTGTATA
>CAXTFS010000417.1:0-2968 GCA_964243395.1 uncultured Acidobacteriaceae bacterium
ATCGGACACGCCCCGGAAAACATCTTCCGAATCCAGCCTCGAACAGACAGATGGCCGGCAAAGCATTGCACCCCGCCGGCCGATCCCTCACGCGTTGCCCACTAGAACGTCTTGAAGTTCGCCGTGAACTGGTACGCGCTCTGGCTGAGTCCGCTGCAGCTCGGCGAGGCATACGTCTGCCCCGCGCAGCCGCCGTTGTCCCGCGCCAGCGACCACATCGAGAGCCGCGACACATACGCGTTCGAGTTGGCGAAGTTCAACACCGTCTGCGCATCGCTCAGCGAGAAGATCTCGCCCTGCGAGTCGTTCTGCCCGATCATCGGCGTAATCCCGACGGTCGTCGCCGTCAGCCCCGCCGTCGTCAGCTGCTTCTCTGCCGCCTGCGCCGCGTCGACCGCGTCCGTGCCCATGCCGCCGCTCGCCACCGTCCCGCCATAGTCCATCGCCATGATGTTCAGCGTATCGAGCGCCAGCCCGTTGCTCTTCGCGTTCGTGATGATCGCCACGCCGTTCGCATCGAGCCCGGTCGGCAGCACCGGCAGCGTGTACGACACCACCAGCTTCGGATTCGCCGCCTTCAGTGCCTTCAGGGCCTGGGCCCGCAGCGTGTTCGCCGCCGTGTTCGTCTCCTCGCCGCCTTCGATATCGAAGTCCAGCATCGTCACGCCGTAGCGCGTGATCACGGATTGATAGATCGCCTGCAGCTGCGCGGCGGACGTGCAGTTCACCGCCGGCTCCTGCCCGCTCGCCCCGCCAAAGCTGATGATCACCTGCACGCCCGCCGCCTGCAGCTGCTGCACCTGGCTCTGGATCGTCGTGCCGTTGGGCAGGCTGTCGGTCGGCAGCGTGCCACCCAGACCGCCCCATCCCGCGGCGCATCCGTTCGTCCCCACCAGGAACGCCAGAGTCACGCCTTTGAAGGCCGCCGTCTGCTGCATCGTAACCAGGTTCTCGTCCGCCGTTAGGCTCATATCGACATATGGCGCGAAGGAGTGGGTCGTGGGTCCGGGCGCCGGGGTGGGAGTGGGAGTGGGAGTGGGAGTGGGAGTGGGAGTGGGTGTCGGCGTTGTTCCCGTCGTGCACGCCCCGTTTGCAGTCCATGGCTGCCCGCTGCCGCTGCCGCCGCTGTTGGTCGCCGGGCTCTGCCCCTGCGTCCACCAGTTTGCCGTGTAGTTCATCTTGTTCAGGCTCGCCGTCTGGCCGCCTGTATAGGCCGTCGCGGCGTTCCAGGCGCCGACACAGGTTGCAGCATGGGCACACGGCATCGCCAGCGCACTGGCAGCCACAAACAACATTGACGCGTAGAAGGGCTTCATGGAATCTCCTTGGGGCTCGGCTTGGGGGCGTCCTGCCTCGTCCTCCCCGCGCGGGTTAAGCGAGAGTGTGCGACGAAAGCAGCATCCACGTTCAGCAGCAAATCCCGGGAGACGTCCAGCAACGCCGTATCGCAGCAGACCATCGATCTATTGCCGGTGCAGGCAGCCGTACCGCGCGGCGTTTCGATCCGCCCGCGTCGATCCACCCAACCAGTCAGGGAGGCCAGACGCCACCCCTACGCAACCGCACCACCCTACCACGGCTACGGCCCCTTGTGCTGTCAACGGCCTCTCTCGACGCTTTCAGGCGCAACTACGGGGTCGCCGCGCCAGTGCCGTGCCATCTGCTCTACAGTCCCTTTCCTCCTGGCCCCTTGCTCCAGCCCGCAATGCCGGCACTCGCCGTCGTGACCGGCTGCGGCCGCGGTGCCAGCCGCCGTGCTTCGAGGTAGACGCCGCACGCACTGACCACGATGCGCCCGGCTCCGGCTACCAGAACGGAGTCTCCCGGAACCTCGGTCGTTGCTCCCGTGATGTCCATGTCCTCGTGCTGCAGATTCACCTCGGTGACGCCCTTTGCCTGGATGCCCAAATCGGCCAGGGTCAGGGCTGCCCGGCCGTCAGCGCCTGGCGCCTCCTCCGCCAGGTCGGTCGAGCTCACCGCCCGCGTCGTCACACCGTGAAGCGGCACCGCGCCACCCTGCCAGCGCATCGTGCGCTGGGAGTACTCGAGGGTCGAGCCAACCAGCGGCATCGCCTGCTTCTCAGTCCAGCATGCCGCGGCGGACCGGGCCGGCAACACGCGCGTGATCTTCCACGTCCCGGCTACCTGCGGCGGCAGTCGCTCCTGCCCCCACGCCATCCCCGCACCTGCCAGCCCCATCGCTACCACAACCCATGCCCAAAGACGCCTCATGGAAAACTCCAGTCCTTCAAAGGAAGATCTTTTCTCTCGGCCTGCCGACCCGATGTTCCAGCCAAGCAGCCACGGTTTCCGTCGGCGACAAGTCAACCTCCGCGAAAACGGCCTTAACCTCGACCAAACAGCAGCAAACTAGGGCGAAACATGCCGTTTTGAAGCATGAAAGACGGTGTGAGGATGCCTCGCACCGCGGAGTTCTGCAACATGAAACAGAACTCCGCGGCGCCAGACCAGGCGGCAGACTCCCCAGACCGCCACCCTGCACTTTCCATTGCAACTCCGTTGCCAAAACGAAGGAGCCGGACCATAAGCCCAGCTCCTTGTGCAACTTAGCATTGCCTAATCTGAATTCGCCGTCTTGCGCCAAAGGCACCCTGGCCGCGATTGACAGATCATCAGATCCGCATCGGCATCAGGATGTAGCGGTACTTCACATCCTCCGACCCATCCTCAGGCCGCATCTGCCCGGCCGACTGCGCGTCCTTGAACTCCAGCCGAACCTCTCCCGTGGTGCCGATAGCCTTTAGGAAATCAATAAGATACGAGGAGTTGAAGCCCACCACGAGCGGATCGTAGTTGTAGGGCGTCTCAATCGTATCCTCGGACTCACCTGCATCGGTCGACGACGAAGAGAGCTTCAGCTCGTTCTGCTCCAGCCGGATCTTGATCGCACCCGATCGCTCGTCGGCAAACTGCGCCACACGCTGCAGCGACCCCATCAGATCCTCGC
>CAXTFS010000418.1:0-2967 GCA_964243395.1 uncultured Acidobacteriaceae bacterium
CCGTCCCGAATGCGGGACAGTGGTGGGGACGCAGTCCCGCCGGATGTGAGGTTTACAGGGGAGACCCTGCCAGGATGAGAGCTCTGCCTTGGACGATGTTGAAACCGCGCCACGGTGCTCAAGTAGGAATGATCACGCCATGAGATAGCTTGACGAAGACGCCCTCGTGTGAGGCCGGACATATGACCGCAATCGAACCGCTTGTCAGATCAGGCAGCAAACCTCTTGCACCCAAGGGGCCGTCCACACATGCAACAAAATCGCAGAGGTCATCAAGCCGCTGCCGCCCTGGCGGACACTCCGGAAAGGTATGCCTGCTTGCTGGGCTGCACATGGTCTCCACACAGCTGAGCCAACACCCAACGGTCTCCCCGTTCCAGCAAGCGGATCATGATCTGGTGCTGGCCCTCCGAGGTTTGGAACGCGGCCTCGTCGGACAGCGACTTCGCCCGCATCGGCAGCGACAGGTTCATGTAGTGCCGGATGGAGCCCAACAGGTAGTCGTTGCCGCATGCTCCCAGCAGCGTGAGGTGGAAAGCGTCGTTCGCCTCGTGCATGAAATGCAGGTCCATGGCCTCCTGCGCCTTGCGGAACCGGTCGTTGAGTTCGATGAGTGTGTCCGCCAGACCGGCCGGCGCTGGATACGGTATGAGCAGAGCCGCCTCGCGCTGAAGCAGCTCCCGCACGGCATAGATCTCCATAACTTCCCGCGGCGAATACTGCCGGACGGTCGCGCCCAGATTGTGTTCGCGCCTAACGATACCGGTATGCTCCAACTCGACCAGCGCCTGCCGGATGGCATGCCGGGTCACGCCGAAGCGGGCCATCAAGCCGTCCTCTGTCAGCCGTGTCCCAGGCAGCAGGACGCCGAAGATGATGTCGTCCTCGATCGCGTCGACCACGCCCGGCGTGCGGCTTTGCCTCATGACTTGCCCGCCTGGCAGTAGCTGTCCTCCACCAAGCGTAACGTGCGCAGGTTGTCGGCGGGTGAGGTTTCGAACGCGCCGCCAGTCTGGAGGGCGTCGATGAAATGAGCGATGACGTCGCGGTAGGAGTCGCGATAGCACGCCTCCATGTCGTACTCCTGCCTCGCCGCCACCGGGCCGATACATTCGAGCACGTTGCCCGATAGGCGGAGCGTACCTCTGTCACCCACGACCAGCAGCTCGTCGGCGAGAGCCGGCGGATAGCCATGGACGGCCAGGTTGCCGATCAGGGTGACCGCCGCCCCGGACGCAGCCCGCATGGTGATCGCCGCATTATCCTCACCACGAACGTCCGGGCAGACCTGGCCGAGGCGGGAGTCCACGACTGTGAGTTCGCCGAGCAGGGTCCGCAACGTATCGAGCTGGTGGATGAGCACCTCGCTCACGAGCAGACGGTCCAGCGTCGCGAAGAACGGCTGCCGCTGCAAAGTCGGAAGGGTTCCATCCGAAGCCGGAATGAGCCCGGAGGCCAGTAGCGTCATCATACACTGCTGGACTACGCCGACCCGGCCCTCCCGGATCCACTGCGCGGCGTCCCGGTAGTAGCGCCGAAACCGCCAGTTCTCATGTACCATCAGCCTGGTGGCGCCCAACTCCGCGACCAGCGCTTCCGCCTCCTCCAGGTTGGTCGCCAGAGGCTTCTGGCATAAGATAGGTAGGGAGTGTGCGACGGCGAGACGCACGAGATCGGCATGACGTTCGCGCGGCGCGGCGATGTCGATCGCGTCGAGGGTTTCGTTGGCGAACATCGCCTGTGCGGACGGATAGATGGCGGGGATGCCGAAGGCATCCGCCCGGGTCCTGGCCGCTTGCTCCGAGGGGTCGGCGATTGCGACAACACGAGCACGCCCACTCTGGGCCGCCCATCCGCTTAGATGGTACTGCGTCACCCAACCAGCGCCAACCAGACCGATGCGCAAAGGTTCAGACATAAAGCCCATTCATGCTGTCTAAGGATATCCTGCCAACCGGGGTAGCCAGAGCGTGAGCGCGGGCACGAAGGCGATCACCAGCAGGCAGACCAGGAGAATGCCTAGGTAGCGCAGGGTCGGCCGCACCGTCTCCTCCATGGACACGTCGCCGATCAGGCAGGCGCTGTAGAGGCCCATGCCGAGCGGTGGCGCGAACAGGCCGATACCCATGGCAATAACGAGGACTACGCCGTAGTGCAGGGGATGCAAGCCGAGCTGCAGGCCGACCGGCACCAGTAGCGGGCCGAAGATGATCAGCGCCGCCGCCCCCTCTAACACCGAACCCATCACGATCAGGACCACGATCGAGAGCAACAGGAACAGCCACGGCCCGGACTGCTGCGTCAGGTGGATCATCAAGTCGGCTAGGACATGCGGGACCTCCTCGAGGGTGAGCAGGTAGGCGACGGCCTGCGAAGCGGCGATGATAAACAACACCATGCCGGCTCGGACAGCAGAATGGATGAACGCATGAGTAGCCGCGCGGAGCGCGCCGCGGCGGCTGGCGGCTGCCCCGACCACCAGCGCGTAGATCGCGCCGAAAGCAGAAATCTCCGTCGCTGTAGCGAACCCCGACTTGAAGCCCACGAAGATGATGATGACGAGCCCAAGTGTAGGCGCTGCACCCAACCAGAGCCGCAAGATCGAGCCCTGGCACTCCGGACCGGCGGATGGCAACGCGGCGCGTACAGAAGCGGCCGAAGGGGCCGCGACGATCACGAAGGCAATCAGCGCCGCTGCCATCAGCGCGGCTGGAAGCAACCCCGCGACGAACAGGCCGCCAATGGAGATGTTAGCCACAAAGCCAAGGATGATGAGGTTGATGCAGGGCGGGATGGTTTCCGCCATCACGGCCGACGACGCGAGAAGCCCGACGGCCTCGCCCGCATTCTGCTTGTTGCGCCGGGCCGCGGGGATCAGCACCGTGCCCACGGCGGCCACGTCTGCGAGCTTGGAGCCTGAGATGCCGGAGAAAGTGACCATCGCGATGATCATGACCACGTTCAGCC
>CAXTFS010000419.1:0-2957 GCA_964243395.1 uncultured Acidobacteriaceae bacterium
GTGGTGCAGCTCGCGTTGGAAATGATGTTGTGCGTGGCTGGATCGTACTTGTCGTCATTGACTCCGAGCACGACCGTCAGGTCCTCGTGGCTCGCCGGGGCGGAGATGATGACCTTCTTGACCGTCTCGCCAAGATGGGCCTTTGCCTTGGTCGCGTCGGTAAAGAAGCCGGTGGACTCGACCACGATCTGCGCACCCACGCTCGACCAATCCAGCTTGGCCGGATCGCGCTCGGCAAACACCTTGATGGTCTTGCCGTCGACTGTGATGGAGTCCTCGCCGGCGCTGATCTCGTTCTTCAGGTTGCCCAGAATGGAGTCGAACTGCAGCAGGTGCGCGAGCGTCGCCGGCGTCGTGAGGTCGTTCACAGCGACGAATTCAATCTCCGGGTTGCCGAGCGCGGTGCGAAAAACGTTGCGTCCGATGCGGCCAAAGCCGTTGATGCCAACCTTTACTGCCATGTGTTTGCCATTCCTCGTTTGCTGGAGTGACCCCGCTCCCCGGCGAAGCGGTGGGCGGGACAGTCACTCCTGAGGCTATCAAATGTGGCCTGCGATGGGTCACGCGGCGAGCAGGGAACGGTTGCACCACTTCTGCGGCACCCGACAGGTGTGATAGAACCGGGTCATGCGCGAATGGTTGCGCGAGAGGTTCATGAGACGACGTTCCAGACGTGCTCCGAACGAATCGGAGTCCACGGGTAAGATCGGGCAGGAGCTGCCCACGGATCAGCTGGCCCCCCTGCGGCCGGCGTATCCGGAGCCAGCGCACGCGCAATCCGAGCCTGCCACCCCACCCCGGACCCCCGCCAGGGAGTCGCGCCCGGAACCGGAGCTGACGGCCGAACTCCACGGCCTGCCGCCCGCCGAATACCCGGGCGGCGAGTCCGCTGAGCCTGCTGGTTCCACTGACTCCACGCACCCGGCGACGGAAGAACCAACCACACCCACGCTGGTCGTCGAAACCCAGCCCGAGTCCGCGGCCAGCCCCGCCGAGCCGGCCCTGGTGCCGCAACGCTCACCGCGCGGCTATGTCGTGCTGACGATCGGGCTGCCCGGTTCCGGCAAGACCACCTGGTACCGCCGGCGCGGCGTACAGCCGCTCTCGAGCGACATGCTGCGCAATATCCTGTTCGACGACATCACCGAGCAGCGCTACCAGGGGCTGGTCTTCAGCACCCTGCGCAGCCTGCTGCGTGCGCGCCTCATCGCGAAGATGCCCTGGAACTACGTGGACGCCACCAACCTCAGTCCGCATGAGCGTCGCCAGTGGATCAAGATGGCGAAGAGCTTCGGGTATGAGGTCCAGGCCGTCTTCTTCGACGTGCCGCTGAGTGTCTGCCTGGAGCGAAACTCCAAGCGCGACCGCCAGGTGACCGACGAGGTCATGCACAAGCTGGCCGAGCGCCTGCGCCCACCCGCCTTCAAGGAAGGCTTCGACAAGATCACGGTAGTGCGCGTCAAGGGCGCGACCAACCCGACCGCGGTGGCACCGCCGCCCAGCGCCGACGCCGACGAGGGTGAGCAGGCCGGGGCGGAACACGCACCAGAGGCCGCCGAAGAGGGTTAGTTCACGCAGGAGAACTGGAAACTGATGGACACCGAAGGCGTGAAGTTCGATCGTTTGAGCTTCACACTGGACGGTGGCCGATCGCTTTTGCGGGGGATTTCGTTTGCCTGCGAGCCGGGCACGACCACCGCCTTGCTGGGTCGCAGCGGCTCCGGAAAAACCACCCTGCTGCGCACCGTCAACGCACTCGTGCGCCCCACGTCCGGCAACGTCAGCGTGCAGGGCCGCGACGTCGCGACAGCGGACACGCTCGCCCTGCGGCGCAGCATCGGCTACGTCATCCAGGAGAGCGGTCTGTTTCCGCACATGACGGTCGAGCGCAATCTCGGTATGCCGCTCGAAATTGCCGGCGAGCGCATCGGAGCTGCGCAGCGCGATCAGTTCGGGGAAGCGCTGGACCGCGTGGGCTTGAACGGCGATCTGCTGAAGCGCTATCCCTGGCAGTTGAGCGGCGGTCAACGACAGCGTGTCGGCGTCGCCCGGGCGTTGGTCACCCAACCGCAGGTCCTGTTGATGGATGAGCCCTTCGGTGCACTCGATCCGCTGACGCGCGCCGAGATGCAGAACATGGTGCACGACCTGCTAGCTGGCTCGGCGATCACGACACTGATGGTGACGCACGACCTCGCGGAGGCGCTCTACCTCGCCGATCGCGTGGTGCTGATGCACGATGGCGAGGTCGCCGCGAACCTCTCTGCCGCCGAAGTGGAGACCTCGGACAACGCCGCGGTACAGGCGTACGTAAAAGCGACAAAACCGCGCGAAAAGGCAGCGTAGTGCACACATTTCTGCACCGTTATGGAGCCGAAATTGGCAGGCTCACGTTTGAGCATCTTTGGCTCACGCTGAGCGCGATGCTTTTCGCAAGCCTGATTGCCTTACCACTGGGCGTGCTGCTGACCCGCAAACAAAGGCTGGCAAAACCGGTACTCGGCATCGCCAATGTATTGCAAACCATTCCCAGCCTTGCGCTGTTCGGGCTGCTGTTGCCGGTGCCATTTCTGGGCGAAAAAGCCGCGCGGCTGGCCATCGTAGCGCTGACCGGCTATGCCCTGCTGCCAATCCTGCGCAACACCTACGCGGGTATCAACAGCGTCGATCCGGCGCTGATCGACGTGTCCAATGCATTGGGAATGACGGGCTCGCAGCGGCTCTGGAAGGTAGAACTTCCACTGGCTGCCAGCGTGATCCTGGCCGGCCTGCGCACCGCGACCGTGACCTGCGTGGGCGTAGCCACGATCGCCGCCGCGATCGGTGCCGGTGGCCTGGGCGAGCTGATCTTTCGCGGCGTAGCGAGCGTCGATAACGGCCTGGTGCTCGCAGGCGCGATCCCCGCAGCGTTGCTGGCGCTGACGGCCGACGGGCTCCTGGGGCTGGCGGAGAAGCGC
>CAXTFS010000420.1:0-2956 GCA_964243395.1 uncultured Acidobacteriaceae bacterium
TCCCAAGCTCTCCAACGAAGAGATAGCCCGCTACTCGCGTCACCTGATCCTGCCCGAGGTCGGCATTGAGGGCCAGCAGAAGCTCAAGGCGGCCAAGGTCCTCTGCGTCGGCACCGGGGGCCTCGGCGCGCCGCTTGCGCTCTATCTCACCGCTGCGGGCATCGGCACCATCGGCCTGGTGGACTTCGACGTCGTGGATGAGTCGAACCTGCAGCGCCAGATCATTCACTCCCAGGCCACCGTCGGCATGCTCAAGGTCGACTCCGCCGAGCAGATGCTCAAGGGCTTGAACAAGAACGTCAACGTGGTGAAGCACAACACCATGCTCACCAGCGCCAACGCGCTCGAGATCTTCAAGGACTATGACGTCATCGCCGACGGCACCGACAACTTCCAGACCCGCTATCTGGTTAACGATGCGTGCGTGCTCACCGGCAAGCCGAACGCCTACGGCTCCATCTTCCGCTTTGAAGGCCAGGCCTCCGTGTTCGCCACCGAAGAAGGCCCGTGCTACCGCTGCCTCTACCCTGAACCGCCGCCGCCGGGCCTTGTGCCCAGCTGTGCCGAAGGCGGCGTGCTGGGCATCCTGCCTGGCCTAGTCGGGGTCATTCAGGCAACGGAGGTCATCAAGCTCATCCTGGGCATCGGCGAGCCTCTGATCGGCCGCTTGCTGCTGGTTGACGCGCTGGGCATGCAGTTCCGCACGCTGAAGCTGCGCAAGAACCCCGAGTGCCCCGCCTGCGGCACGCACGAGATCAAGGAACTCATCGACTACGACCACTTCTGCGGCATTGAGAAACCAACCACGGTCGGCCCGCTCGAAGTCAGCGCGCACGGCAGCGTCGATGCCAACGCGAACACGGTTGAGGGCATCCCGCAGATTTCCGTAGAGCAGCTCAAACAGCGCATCGACAGTGGTGACAAGCCGTTCATTCTCGATGTCCGCGAGCCGCATGAGTACGCTATCGTGAACCTCGGCGCGCCGCTCATCCCCGTCGGCCAGATCGGACAACGCCTCAACGAACTACCGGCGAACAAGGCTGGGGAGATCGTGGTCCACTGCAAGAGCGGGGTCCGCAGCCAGAAGGCTGCACAGGAACTCAGGGCAGCCGGCTACACCGACGTTAAAAATCTCGCCGGCGGCATCACGGCCTGGGCCGAACGCATCGATCCGAGTCTGCCAAAATATTGAGTTGCACAGACTGCAAAGAAAGCCCTCTTCCCGAGGGCTTTCTTATTTGCCATCACCCTGCCGCAACGCGGGCACCAGCGGCGTCAGCGTGCCATCCACTGGCGGCGCCTCAAGTCCAAGCAGCCTGGCGACAAACGGGTACACGTCAATGTTGTCGAAGCTCTTCAGCTGCACGCCCGGCCTGATGTCCGGGCCTTCCGCATAGAAGATCGCCTTCATCTCCGCCATGATGTGCGGGTCGAACCCGTGACTTCCCACGTTCGGCTTTCGCGTCGGCGGGTGCACGTAGATCCCATACGGTCCGTTCGCTACGATCACCGGATCGCCCTCACGCGGGCTGGTGTCATACGCGAGAGCCTTGGGCACATCCAGGCGGCGATAGACAGTGAAACGCGGGTCCGGGTGCGCGCGGAACTGCTCGTACGCCTTCTCCGCATCCGCCTCCGTGTCGGCGTACAGCAGCGAGCCTTCCGCCTTGAAGTGGCTCAGATCGGCAAAGCTGTCCAGCACCACTGGCTCGCCCTTCACCTTCACCATGCCATGGTCGGCAGTGACGATCAGGTCCACCGGCAACCCTGTCGCCTTCAGCTTCTCCTGCAGCGTACCCATAAGCGCATCGACCTGGTGCACGGCGTCGCGGGTCTCCGGCGCATCCGGTCCAAAGCCGTGGCCCGCATGATCCACATTTGAGTAGTACAACGTGATCATGTGCGGTCGCTGTTCGGGCGGCAGCCCCAGCCACGCAATCACCTGGTCGATACGCTTCGCATCATCGAGCTTGTCGTCGAAGTGCAGGTAGAACGAAGGCCGCACGCCATCGATCGCAGCCTCTGATCCGGGCCAGAAGAAGCAGGCCGATCGCATGCCCTGCTGCTCGGCCAGCACCCACAAGGGTGTGCCGTAGTACCAGCTGCCATCGCTGTTGGTGCTGCTATCGGAGTAGCGATAGTCGGCGTGCCGGTCGGGATCGTAGAATTCCATCGCCGCGATGCCATGATGCTGGGGCCGCAGACCGGTCACCAGCGTGTAGTGGTTCGGAAACGTCACGCTCGGATAGCTGGGCAGCATGCCGTCCGGTGTGCTCGCACCGTCATGCGCCATTGCGTCGAGGTGCGGCGCGCCGTAGAGCCGCGCGTAGTCATACCGGAAGCCATCAAGCGACACCAGCACAACGTAGTGCTTCGCCTGTTGCGCCAGCAGTGTGGGCGGGTTCGCCACATGGACGACGGGTGTAAGGTCCTGCGCACGGCAGCCTGACACGATGACGGCCGAAGCAAGCGACAACAGGCGCAAAGGCAAACGTCTACGGAACAGGAGGTGCATGGCTCTTCTCATAACAGCATTGACTCGACGTGCGGTTGCGTCCGGGCAGGGTTAGTCCGTCTCGGGATCGTCCACAACCAGGATCTCCAGCAACAGCGGCGGTTCGACCAACGCGTCCATGCCGGACATCTCCGCTACGGCCGCCTCCACGGTGGATCGCAGACAGGGCTCCGTCGTCACCACGAACGGCAATCTCTGCGCTGGATAGCCGCGGCGCTGCAGGATCGAGTCAATATTGACGCCATATTTTGCGAGCGCCCCCGAAATCGCCGAGATAATGCCCGGCTTGTCGTCCACCACCATGCGCAGGTAGTAGGGCGCAAGTACGTCGCCCGAAACGGGGTACCGCCGCGCGCTCGCCTGCACCGGGAAGCTGCCACTTGCGATCGCGAGCACATCACTCAGTACGGCAACGGCCGTTGCATGGCCGCCGGCACCATG
>CAXTFS010000421.1:0-495 GCA_964243395.1 uncultured Acidobacteriaceae bacterium
ACGTTGGCGAGCAGCGCACCATCAATGTGTGAGTAAACCGCCAGGGTGCCCTGCGCGATGGCACCGCAAGCCATGCCAAATTGGGAGAAAATCTCCTTTGTCCGCGCATCGGGGGAGGTACGGTTTACACCATTCATTACGGGCATAGCTCCAGTGCTCTTGCGTCGCAGCAGCGTGCGCGTTGCCCTCAGAGTACTTGAGGGCTCCGCGATGCTTCGAACGCCGGCACGTTCGTTCGTGACGGGATCCAGAACCAAAGCACGGTCGCCAGCAGAAAGGCTGCCGCATCCAGGTGGAAGGCGGTGGCGAAGCTATGCCGCTGCGCCAGCGTGCCGGCCACGTAGGGTGCGGCAGCGCTGGCGAGCCGGCCGAAGTTGTAGGTGAAGCCCTGCCCTGTCGAGCGGATCGCGTCGGGGTAGGTTTCTGCCGTAACGGCTGCGAAGCCGCTGAAGTAGCCCGTCGCGACGAAGGCAAGGCAGGGCCCCAGCAGCAGAA
>CAXTFS010000421.1:505-2945 GCA_964243395.1 uncultured Acidobacteriaceae bacterium
ACGGACGCTTGCGTAGAGGCCAAGCAACGCGGCTGCGGAGAGCAGAAAGCTGATGTAGACGCGCCGTCGCCCGAAGGCACTGGCAAGATAGCCAAAGCTGATGTACCCGAACCACATGCCGACCTGCATCGCAACGAGCAGCACGGTCATGGTGCGCGGGGTGAAGCCCATGCCGCCGCGCGTAACCGGCAGCGAAAGATATGAAGGCACCCAAAGGTTGAACCCCCACCAGGCAAAGAGACAGCAGGCGTTCATCAGGGTGAGCGCCAGGGTATACCGGCGCAGCGGACCCTGGAAGAGCTGAGCCAAGGGTGAACCGGATCTCGATTGGTTTGAGGCAAGCCGCCGTTGTGCTTCCTGCCATGCGGCAGGTTCCCGCACGCGTCGGCGAATCCAGAAGGTGAGCAAGGCGGGCGCGAAACCAACAAAGAAGACGCCGCGCCAGCCTGCCATCGGCTGCACGAAATACGCGACCAGCGCCGCCAGACCGTAGCCAACCGCAAAGGCGCTCTGCATCAGGGCCAGGGCCTTGTCGCGGTGCGGGCCGGGCCAGGTCTCGGCAACCAGCGAGGCGCCGGTGGCCCACTCGCCACCCATGCCAAGGCCGAGCAGAATGCGAAACAGGGCCAGCGAGGCAAAGCTCCATGCCAGACCGCAGGCTGCCGTGAATATGGCATAGAGGAGCACAGAGGCCATCATGGCGCGAACTCGCCCATAGCGATCGGCGGCTAGGCCAAGCAGGATGCCACCGGCGGCTGCAGCGATCAGCGTGAGTGACCCAAGCAAGCCCGCAGCGCTCTTGGTCAGGTGCAGCGCCGTCATGACCGATGGCAGGATCAGCGCGTAAAGCAGCGTATCGAACGCGTCCAGCGCCCAGCCGAGCGAGGCGGCCAGAAGCGCGCGGCGAGCCTCAGCGGGCGCCTCACGCAACCAGGCGAAAGGGCCGCCGGAGCTCATGCGGGTTCGCTCCGGCCAAAGCCGCCACCGCCGGGAGTCTCGATACGCAGACGGTCGCCTGGAAGGAGATCAATACGGGCTTTGGAGGGCAGGATCTCCACCGTGCCATCGGCGCGCAACAGGGTGTTGCGGCCCCCGCTGCCGGGCGCTCCTGCATCAGGACCTGGCGGAGCCCCATAGGGGCAACTCTCCCGGCGATCGGTGAGCAGCGTCGCGGAGGCAGGCACCAGAAGCTCGTATTCGCGAACCAGGCCGTCGCCGCCAGGAAACTGACCCGCACCACCGGAGCCGGAACGCAGAGCATACGCCGTGACGCGCAATGGCAGAGCCTGCTCCAGCGCCTCGATGGGCGTGTTGCGCGTGTTGGACATATGCGTGTGCACACCGCTGAGTCCCGGCAGCCCGTTGCGCCCACCCATGCCGCCGCCGGCGGTCTCGTAATAGGCGAAAGGTCGGCCGGCGAGATCCTTTCCGCCCAGCGTGACGTTGTTCATGGTGCCCTGGCTCGCAGCGGGGATGCGATCCGGCAACGCCTGCGCGAGCGCGCCGAGAACAACGTCCGTGATTCGCTGCGAGCACTCCACATTGCCGCCGGCCACCGCGGAGGGATGGCGAGCGTTGACTACGGAACCCTCGGGAGCAATCACTGTAACCGCACGCCGGATGCCGTCGTTGTAGAGCACGTCCTGCGCAACAAGGCAGCGAAAGCAGTAGAGCGTTGCGGAAAGCGTGATCGCAAGATTGGCATTCACGCCACCGGAGGTTTGCGGATCGGACCCGGTGAAGTCCACCGTGGCGTGGTCCCCGGTGATCGTGATCGCGCAGCGAATGCGTACCGGAGCGGCGGAGAAACCGTCATTATCCAGCGCGTCTTCGAATGCGTAGCGCCCTTTCGGAATGTCCCTGATCGTCGCGCGCAGCACGCGCGCAGCATAGTCCTGCGTTGCGGCGGCGTAGTGCTCCACCCTTTCCAGACCGTAGCGTCCGACCATGTGCAGCAGGCGAGCCTCGCCTACACGATTCGCCGCGATTTGCGCGGCTAGATCACCTTCGCGCTCGTCCGGTGTACGGACGTTGGCGAGAATGAACGCGAGAACCTCGGGATCAGGCTGACCGGTGTTGTCCTTGCCCTTTACGAGCCGAATAGGAGGAATGATCAGACCTTCCTGGAAGATCTCCCGCGCCAAGGGCATGGACCCCGGGCTCATGCCGCCTACATCAGAGTGGTGGGCGCGGTTGGCCACAAAGAATGCGGGCTTCGCGCCAGCCTTCGCGTCCAGGAGGAACACTGGCGACACCAGCGTGATGTCCGGGAGATGCGTTCCACCACGAAACGGATCGTTGAGGATGACGACGTCGCCGGGCTGCATGTCGACGTGAGCAATCGCCGCCTCGACCGAGAGCGGCATCGCGCCAAGATGCACCGGCAGATGATCCCCCTGCGCCACGGTTCGGCCATACCGGTCGTACAGCGCGCAGGAGT
>CAXTFS010000422.1:0-2885 GCA_964243395.1 uncultured Acidobacteriaceae bacterium
GGAGCTCACCGTTCTGGTCGGCCCGTCCGGCTGCGGCAAGTCGACTCTGCTTCGCCTGATTGCGGGCCTGGAAGAGATCAGCTCCGGAGACCTGCTCGTTGACGGTGTTCGCGTCAACGACCTGCCGCCAGCCAAACGGGAGCTTGCGCTCGTGTTCCAGAGCTATGCCCTGTACCCGCACATGACGGTTGCCGACAATATGTCCTTCAGCCTCAAGCTGGCCGGCGTTCCGAAGGCGGAACGCGAGCAGAAGGTGCTGGAGGCGGCCGCCATCCTGCACATCGAGCCGCTGCTCCGCCGCAAGCCAAAGGATCTCTCCGGAGGCCAGCGACAGCGCGTGGCGATCGGTCGCGCCATCGTCCGCAGTCCGAAGGTCTTTCTCTTCGACGAGCCGCTCTCAA
Organism: uncultured Acidobacteriaceae bacterium; assembly: GCA_964243395.1. Classification (GTDB taxonomy): domain Bacteria; phylum Acidobacteriota; class Terriglobia; order Terriglobales; family Acidobacteriaceae; genus Granulicella. The sequence goes on from CAXTFS010000422.1 coordinate 402, forward strand.
ACCTGGATGCTGCCCTGCGGGTTCGCATGCGCCTGGAGCTCACCAGGCTGCATCGCCAGCTGCGGGCCACCATGATCTACGTCACGCACGACCAGGTGGAAGCGATGACGATGGCGGATCGCATCGTGGTCCTGAACGCCGGATCGGTGGAGCAGGTTGGAACGCCGATGGAGCTCTATCACTCCCCAAAGAACATCTTCGTAGCAGGCTTCATCGGCTCTCCGCGTATGAACTTCCTCGCCGCAACGGTTGGAACGATGAGTGTGTCAGGGACAGACTTTGTCCTGAGCGATGGCTCAACCTTTCATGCGGCCCGGAGAGCCGACGCGCTAGAGGGGGGTCAAACCGTCACCCTGGGCCTGCGGCCGGAACACATGACGTTTGTAGAAGCGGGCGGCATTCCGGCCGTCATTCAGGTCGTGGAGCACCTCGGGAGCGAGAGCTATCTTCACGTTCAGACCGGATCAGGAGATGCTGTCACCGTGCGGGTCAATGGGGTCACTGCACTGCGGCCAGACCAGCAGGTATACCTCGCGATCGATCCTTCCCTGCTCCATCTCTTTGCAGCGGATGGTTGCCGGATGCCGCTGTCTCCCACAGCTTCGAGTCGTGGTGGTCTCGACTGACTGCCTCTGCAAGCTGGCGCTGCCGACCTGCAGCTTCTCCCTGAGAGCATTTCTGAGGATCGATGTGATCTGCTAGGATTCAGGCGCTATCGAACCCGGTCCTGGTGAGCGATCGTGCACCTGCGGGTTCTCGGGAGATCCTTGCTTGCTCAAGCTGTTCAAACACCCTCGCCACATTCAAGTGCAGCGACCAACGTTATGTGCAGCTCTGCTTGCTGCGATACTTGGATCTTCCCTGCTTTCGACCGAGGCCCAGGCTCCGTTACCTCCCGAGCCGCGCACACCCGCCTTGATGCTGGGCGCGGCCTGGTACCCGGAGCAGTGGCCTGAGTCGCGATGGGAGGCTGACCTGCAGTTGATGCAGGATGCGGGTGTCACCTTCGTGCGGGTTGGCGAGTTTGCCTGGGCTCGCATGGAGCCGACCGAAGCGAACTACGACTTTGGATGGCTCGAACATGCGGTACGCGCCGCGGAGAAACATCATATCGCGGTCGTCCTGGGAACGCCCGGCGCAACCCCGCCCGCGTGGCTCACGCAACACTATCCAGAGACCTTGCGAACTCTCGAGGATGGCCGCAAGGATCATCACGGCGATCGGGAACAGTTCGACTTCACCAGCGCGAAGTACCGCGATCTGCTGGGCAAGGTCGATCAACAGATGGTCAGCCACTTTGGTCACGATGCGAACGTCATTGGCTGGCAGATCGACAACGAGATCGGCAATGAGAGTTATGGGGAGAACACGCGCGTGCAGTTTCAGGACTGGCTGCATGCCAAGTACGGTTCGCTCGACAACCTGAACACGCGATGGACGACCCAGTACTGGAGCGAATCCTATACAGACTGGCGACAGATTCCTATTCAGGAGAAGTATGGCAATCCAGGCTTGCTGCTCAATTGGAAGGAGTTCGTCAGCGACACCTGGCGCAGCTACGATCGCTTCCAGCTGGACATTCTGCGCAAGGACGCCGACCAGCGGCAAAGGATCACGACCAACATGATGGGCTGGTTTGATGCCTACGACCACTACATCGTGTCGCAGGATCTGGATTTTGCTTCGTGGGATGATTACGTTGGCACGGGTCATCTGAACCTCGCACGCAACGGCGCCGCCCATGATCTGACGCGCGGGTTTCTGCGCAAGAACTTCTGGGTGATGGAGACGCAGCCTGGATTTGTGAACTGGTCGCCGGATAACAACTCTCTCGACAAGGGTGAGGTGCGCGCCATGGCGTGGCACGCCATCGGGCACGGGGCGGAGGCCGTGGAGTTCTGGCAGTGGCGAAGCGCGCTGAATGGGCAGGAGCAGTATCACGGCACGCTCGTGGGCGCTGATGGAACGCCCGTGCCGCTCTATGCCGAGATACAGCAGATCGGCGCAGAGTTCGCGAAGGTAGCGCCGATGCTGGCAGGAACCACGGTCGAGTCTCAGGTAGCCATCCTGCAGGACTATGACAGCCGATGGGCCATCAACTGGCAGCGGCATAATCGCGCCTTTGATCCTGTGACGGCCCTGGTCGACTACTATCAGCCTCTGCGTGCGCTCGCCCGCTCCATCGATGTGGTGCAGGACACCACGCCACTGAGCCGATATAAGCTCGTCGTCGCACCCGCCCTGAATCTGTTGACCCCGGCAGCCGTGGCCAACCTGGAGCGCTACGTGCAGGAGGGCGGGCATCTGGTGCTGACGCAACGAAGTGCCATGAAGGATGAAGACAACAGTCTCTTCCCGCAGCGGCAACCAGGTCCGCTTGCCGATCTGCTGGGCGCGCGGGTGGAGCAGTGGTACGCCCTGGAGAAACCGGTCCCAATCAGTGGCAAAAGGGGAACGGGTAAAGATGGAATCTGGCCGGAGCTG